>DASSIA010000227.1:0-6434 GCA_035692345.1 Arthrobacter sp.
GGGTCCGCTCAGGTGAAGAGGTAAAACTCGCCGCGCGCCCCGTCACCATCCACCGCTTCGAAGTGCACGCCATCCACCGCGAGCCGGGCAGCGGCGTCGTGGACATCGACGTTACGGTGGAATGTTCCTCGGGCACGTATATCCGGGCACTCGCCCGCGACCTCGGCGACGGCCTTGGAGTGGGTGGGCACCTGACGGCTCTTCGCCGGACACATGTGGGGCCCTACTCGCTCGAGCAGGCGCGGACGCTGGAGCAGTTGGCGGAAGAACTTAACGTCCTTGAAATGTCGCAGGCCGCCCGGGCGCTTATGCCCAACCGCGAGCTCACGGCGGAGGAGACAACGGAGATTTCCTTCGGCCGCAGGATTGCGGCCGGCTCTGCCGCGGGAAGTCCCGGCGCGGCAACCACAGAGCATCCCGCAGCCGCGTTTGCGCCGGACGGCAGCCTCGTCGCCCTCCTGGCCGATTCCGGCAACTTTGCCAAACCCGTCCTGGTGTTCGCGCCGGGAAATGCTGCCGGCGGGGACAACTGAGCATGGACGCCTATTTCTACATCATTCTGGTGGTGGGCCTGCTGTCGAGCGTGATCTGCCTGGGTGCCGGCATCCTCAAAAAAGCCCCCAACGACTACACCATCCTCTCCGTCGCCGCTGTCGAGCTGGCGCTGCTGGTGTACCTCGTGGGGTCGATCGTGCGGGTGATCGCCGGCGAACCGATTGCCGGTGAGGCCTGGGAATTCTGGGGATACATGGCCACAGCCATGCTGCTGCCGCCGGGCGCGGTGTACTGGGCCATCCTGGAACGGACCCGCTGGAGCAACTTTGTCCTCGCCGCCATCGGCGTCACAGCCCTCGTGATGGCCGCCCGCATGAACCAGATCTGGTACTGACAATGGAAGAAGCTGGCAACGTGAAAGCACCGCGCTCCGGAGCAACCCCGGCCAAAGCAGGCGGCACCACAAGCGGCAAGGACGGCGCCTCCACTGGCGGCAAAGCCGGTGCCCAGGACACCCGGAACACCGGCCCTGGACGCCTGCTCATTGCTGTCTATGCCGTGTTTGCGATCTCGGCGACCGCCCGCGCCGGCTACCAGATACTGACCAAGTTCTCCGACGCGCCGCTCGCATACCTGCTCTCCGCGTTCGCGGCGCTGGTCTATGTAGTGGCCACGGTGTCCCTGGCCAGGCCGGGCCGAACCTGGTTCAGGATCTCACTGGCCGCCGTCCTGGTGGAGCTGGTGGGTGTTTTGGTGGTCGGCGGGCTGAGTGTCTTCGACCCCGTAGCATTCCCGCACGAGACCGTCTGGTCGCTGTTCGGCAGCGGGTACGCGTTCATTCCGCTGCTGCTGCCTGTCCTGGGGCTGGTATGGCTGTACCGCCGTCGGCCGCGCCGGCCGTAGGCCCACCGAACCGGCCGGCGCCCGCCCCGGCCGACGCTCCGCCCCGTCCGGCGCCGGGTAGCCTTACTTCTTACCGAAGAGGCCACCGAGGATGCCGCCCAGGCCGCCATCGTTCCCGGGTGCCTGCTGTGCCGGCTCACCCTCGGGCAGGTCCACCTGGATGACCTCGCCGGGCTGCACTGACCGATGCGCAGGCTGACCCTGAAGGCCAGGCTGCGCATCCCCCAAACCGCCCTCGTCCGATGGCGCCCCTGCCGGCGTCTCGTCAGCTGTCCCTGCGGGTGTTTCTGCCGGAGTCTCCGCCGGAGTGCTGCCTCCAAAGATCCCTCCCAGGCTGCCCAGGATGCTGTCCAACACCGACCCCTGTTGACCGGCACCGGAACCTCCGCCTGCCCCCGCCCCAACACCAGCCCCAAGGATTCCGCCCAGGATACTGCCGAGATCGATCCCGCCGGCCTGCCCGCCTGCCCCCGGTCCGGCCTGCCCCGCCTGGCCCGCACCGCTGCCGCCGGCCACGCCGCCCGGGCCGCCCTGTCCGAAGATCTTTTTCGCCAGGTAGGACATCACGATCGGGGCCAGGATGGGTAAGGCCTTGCGGATGAGGTCGCCGCCGATTCCGCCCAGGCCTGCGGTACCTGCCAACTGGGCGGCCACGTGGTCCTGTTGGCCGCCGAACACGTGGCCAACGATTCTTTCGCCGTCGGCCGTATCCACCTGTGAGGCGTCCACGCCGCCGTCAACCAGCCCGTCCCGGTGCTGGCTGAGGGCCGACTCGAGCGAGGCGGCGCCGTCGGGAGCCTGCGCATTGGAGTGCATCCCCGCCAGCAGTGTGGGCAACGCCGCTTCGATGGCCGACTGGGCCGATGCCGGATCCGTGCCGAGCAGGGAGGCCATTTGGTGAACATCGATCTGGTTCAGGAGGTCGTGGATCTCGGTCATGGGGTACTCCTTCAGCGCCGCGACGGACCGCGGACATGGTTCGATGAGGCGGGCGCGGCGCGCCGCCCGGGGGCTGCCCTTGCATCGTAGTCGCGTGGACCGGTGAGCACTAGGGACAGTCACGGGCGCGTCCGCACCTGCCAGGAAGCTGGTGCGGCGCCGTCCGGCAGCGATCCTGAATGCGGGTAATCTTAGAGAGTTCCGGCGCCGGTGCGTTCGGAGAGATGTCAGCAGAAGGCAGTAAAAGGCGAGGGTGATGGTCTACATCTGGAATGATCCGTCCGAGGTCCCGGCGGACTTTGGTCCCTCCGTCGTCACTTTTGGCAACTTCGACGGCGTCCATCGCGGGCACCAGCAGGTGCTCTCCGGGCTCATCCGTTCGGCCCGCCTCAACGGGACCAAGGCCGTAGCCGTCACCTTTGACCCGCACCCGGCCCTGATCCACCGCCCGGAGTCCGCGCCCGAGATGATCATGGGCCTGCAGGACAAATTGGTGGCGCTGGGGGAGCTGGGCCTGGATGCCATCCTGGTGATGAAGTACTCCCTGGACCTTGCCAGCCTCACCCCTGAGGAGTTCGTAGGACAGATCCTCGTGGACAGCCTGCACGCCAGCCACGTGGTGATCGGCCACGATGCCCGGTTCGGCCGCGGCAACTCCGGTGATCTTGAGACCATGAAGCAGCTGGGCGAAAAGTTCGACTTCGACGTCCAGATCATCAGCGAGTTCGGCTCGGAGGGCTACCCGCTGCATAACGACGGCGGCACCGACCGCCGCTGTTCGTCCACCTGGGTGCGTGAAGCGCTGCTGGAGGGAGACGTCGCAACCGCCGCGGCAGTGCTGGGACGCCCGCACCGGATGCGCGGCGAGGTGGTCCACGGTGCTGCCCGCGGCCGCGACCTGGGCTTCCCCACCGCCAATCTGGCCCATGAGGCCAGCGGATTCATCCCCGCAGATGGTATCTACGCGGGCTGGCTGGTGGACCAGGCCGGCACGCGCTGGCCGGCGGCAATTTCGGTGGGGTCCAATCCCACGTTCGACGGCGTCAGCCGCCAGGTGGAAGCCCACGTCATCGACCGTCCGCACGAGGCCGTGGAGGACTTCGATCTGTACGGCCAGACAGTAGTCGTCGAATTTGTGGCCCGGCTGCGGGGCATGGTGGCATACCGTGGGCCGGAGGCGCTTATTGACCAGATGCGCCTGGATGTTGTCCAGGCCCACGATCTCCTGGTGCGGCGCTGACCGGGTCCCACCCGCAACGAACCAGCCAGAGAGGCAGCACCATGGCCGTCGAGAAGAACACCCGCAAACTGGACAAAGGCATAGTCCGCGATTTCAGTTCCCGGATGAGCTACGCGTCCTACCTCCAGCTGCCCACCCTGCTCAGCGCACAGCAGCCGGTCAGCAAGCCCGAACACCATGACGAACTGCTGTTCATCATCCAGCACCAGACCACCGAGCTGTGGCTGAAGTTGGTGCTGCACGAGCTCCGCAGTGCCGCGGCCTGGCTGCGCGCAGACGATCTCGGTTCCGCCCTCAAGGGCATCGCCCGGGTCAAGCACATCCAGAAAACCCTGACGGAGCAGTGGTCAGTCCTGGCCACGCTGACGCCCACGGAGTACTCCCAGTTCCGCGGGTTCCTGGGCAACTCCTCGGGCTTCCAGTCCAGCCAATACCGTGCCGTGGAGTTTGTCCTCGGCAACAAGAACCGCAAAATGCTGCCGGTCTTCGAATCGGACCCTGAAGCGCACGCCATGCTGGAGGAGCTGCTCAATGCACCCAGCATCTATGACGAGTTCCTGGCCTACCTGGACCGGCAGGGCTTCGACGTGCCCCAGTCCGTGCTGGAACGGGACGTTACCCGGGCCCACGAGTTCTGCCCGGAGCTGGTGCCGGTGTTCAAGCACATCTATGAAAACGCCGCCGAAAACTGGGGTGCCTATGAGGCCTGTGAGGAACTGGTGGACCTGGAAGACAATTTCCAGCTGTGGCGGTTCCGGCACCTCCGCACTGTTCAGCGCACCATCGGCATGAAAGCGGGGACCGGAGGTTCCAGTGGCGCTGCCTTCCTGCAGAAAGCCCTTGAACTCACCTTCTTCCCGGAACTGTTCGCTGTACGGACGGAGATCGGCCAGTGAGCAGCCTGATGGGTGAGAATACGGATCATCACGACGGCGGCGGCTTCGCCGGGCGGGAAGCGCGCCTCCTCGAGCGGGCAGCGCAATTGGATGCCGGCGACCCGTTGGCGCGCTGCCGCGAGCTCTTCATCGGCACGGACACGGACCTGTCCTACCTCGACGGCAATTCCCTGGGGCGTCCGCTGAAGCGGACGCTGCGCGATATCAGCACCTTCATCGAGGAGGGCTGGGGCGGCCGGCTCATCCGGGGCTGGGACGAGGAATGGCTGGATCTGCCCCAAGCCATCGGCGACCAACTCGGCCGCGCCGTCCTCGGCGCAGCCCCCGGCCAGACCGTCATCGCCGACTCCACCACGGTGGTGCTCTACAAGCTGATCCGTGCTGCGCTGGCCGCCGTGGATGACTCCACGCGCACAGAGATTGTCCTGGACACGGACAACTTCCCGACGGACCGCTACCTGGTGGAGGGCATCGCCCGCGAGGAAGGCCTGACCCTGCGGTGGATCGAAACTGATCCTTCGTCCGGGGTGACCGTAGACGAGGTGAGGCGCGCAACCGGGCCGGCTACCGCCGTCGTACTTTTGAGCCACGTGGCGTACCGCTCAGGGTTTAAAGCGGAACTTGCGGCAATCACGCAGGTTGCCCACAGCGCCGGAGCGTTGGTGGTCTGGGACCTGTGTCATTCCGCCGGTTCAGTGGAGCTGGACCTTGACCGGGCAAACGTGGATTTTGCCGCGGGCTGCACGTATAAGTACCTCAACGGGGGACCCGGCTCGCCAGCGTTCGCCTACGTCAACCGCAGGCACCTGCCCGGGCTGAAACAGCCGATCTGGGGCTGGATGGGTCGCAAAGACGCGTTCGAGATGGCCGCAGGCTACGAACCGGCGCCCGGAATCCGGAGTTTCCTCAGCGGCACGCCGGCCATCTTCGGAATGCTGGCCATGCGCGGGACCCTTGACCTCATCGAGGAGACCGGCATGGCCGCCATCCGGGCGAAGTCCCTGAAGTTGACGGCCTACGCCGTGGAACTGTTCGGGGCGTGGCTGGAACCGATGGGCGTGGAGCTGGCATCGCCGCGGGACCCGGAGCTTCGGGGGAGTCACATCACCCTGGACCATCCGGCGTTCCGGAACCTGACCGCTGCCCTGTGGGAGCAGGACGTCATTCCGGACTTCCGGGCACCACACGGGATCCGCCTCGGGCTCTCGCCGCTGAGCACCAGTTTCGCAGAGCTGTTCCGGGGAATGGCTGCCATCCGGGACCTGTTGCGACCCTGAAACTGTGCCTTTTGGCGGGGGCCGCCTCGTGACAGCGGCGGCTGTTTCGACAAGATCGCGGCGCGGCCGGTAAACTGAACGTTGGATCCGGCTGCAGTCCGTGGCGGCTGGTTCCTGCCATGCGTGGAAAGCCCCCGGTTTCTCAGGGATTCCCGCGCGGGCAGACCCGGCAGTGGGTTACTGTTTCGGGCCTCACGGCACATCTCTAGGGAGTTATTGTGGCACTTGACGCCGCTGTAAAGCAGACCATCATCAAGGACTTCGCAACGTCCGAGGCCGACACCGGTTCACCGGAGGTCCAGGTTGCAGTCCTGACCCAGCGGATCAAGGATCTGACTGAGCACATGAAGGTGCACAAGCACGACTACCACACCCAGCGCGGTCTGCTGGCCATGGTTGGTCGTCGCAAGCGCATGCTGACCTACCTCAAGAACACTGACATCACCCGCTACCGTGCGCTCATCGAGCGTCTCGGCCTGCGCCGCTAGTCAGGCTTAAGGGGCGGCCCTTTCCCTTGTGGAACGGGCCGCCTTCTTCAGAAGAAAACTCAACAGGAGGATCAACCGCATCACGCATTCGCGGTCCTCGGTAGTGATCCCCGGGAACGGCTTCGAAGACTGAAGCCCCGGCCCGTGGGTCTCGATCGATGACCGGGTGCAGTGCAGGCCAGTAGACAGATGCTGG
>DASSIA010000228.1:0-5397 GCA_035692345.1 Arthrobacter sp.
GCCGTTTTCGCCCTTTAAGTGAGAGAGCGTCCGGGTGGGGTGTTCGAATAATGAGACAGCTTGACCAGAATGTGGATGACTTGGCTACGCTGAAAAGCATGAGCGCATCCACCATCAATCTCGCAGTCATTCCCGGTGACGGCATTGGCCCCGAGGTCATTGCCGAGGCACTGAAGGTCCTCGAAAAGGCCGTCGCCGCTGAAGGCGTTGTCCTCGAACAGACCCACTACAAGCTCGGTGCCGAGCACTGGCTGGCCACCGGCGAAACCCTGCCGGACGAGGTCCTCGCGGACCTGCGCACAAGGGACGCGATCCTCTTCGGTGCTGTGGGTGCAGCCCCCGGGGACACACGGATTCCGTCCGGCATCATCGAGCGGGAGATGCTGCTCAAGCTCCGCTTCAGCCTGGACCACTACGTCAACCTGCGCCCGTCGCGGCTGTACGGCACGGTGGGCAGCCCGCTGGCCAATCCCGGCGTCATCGATTTCATCGTGGTCCGTGAGGGAACCGAGGGTCCCTATGTGGGCAATGGCGGCTCGCTGCGGACCGGCACCCCGCACGAGGTGGCCACTGAGGTCTCGCTGAACACGGCCTATGGTGTGGAGCGCGTGGTCCGCGATGCCTTCCGCCGCGCCGGCGCCCGCGAACGCAAGCACGTGACCCTGGTGCACAAGCACAACGTCCTGGTCTACGCCGGTCACCTCTGGAAGCGTACTGTCGAGGCGGTGGCCCAGGAATTCCCCGAGGTCACCCACGACTACCTGCACGTTGATGCCGCCACCATCTTTATGGTCACCGACCCCTCCCGCTTCGATGTCATTGTCACTGACAACCTCTTCGGCGACATCCTCACGGACCTCGCTGCAGCCATCACCGGCGGCATCGGGCTGGCTGCCTCCGGCAACATCAACATGGACCGCACCGCGCCCTCCATGTTCGAGCCGGTCCACGGTTCCGCCCCGGACATCGCCGGCCAGCAGAAGGCCGATCCCACTGCGGCCATCCTGTCTGCGGCGCTCCTGCTGGACCACCTCGGCTACACCGCGTCGGCCCGCAGGATCGAAGCGGCGGTGATTGCCGACGTCGAAACCCGCGACGGCGGCGCCCGCAGCACCAGCGCCGTCGGGGACGCCATCGCCGCAGGGCTCTAGGCACGGCCAGCAGGTCCTGCCAACGGGCGTAAGCTTATTTCGAATCACCAAATGCTGCCCTGCGGTTCAGTGCTGAACCACGTTCAGTAGGCAGCCGATCGTGGAGGAACCATGACTCAGACAGCCCATGGCGTCGAATTTACCCAGCAGCCCTCGGCAACCCCGAAGTCAGCTGAAGAGCGTGCAGCCATCCTGGCGAACCCGGGATTTGGCAACTACTTCACCGACCACACTGCAATCGTCGACTACAGCGTGGACGAGCAAGGCGAGGGTGGCTGGCACAACGCGCGCGTTGAGGCGTACGGGCCCATTTCACTGGATCCCTCGGCAGCTGTCCTGCACTACGGCCAGGAAATCTTCGAGGGCCTCAAGGCCTACCGCCACGCTGACGGCTCCATCTGGACGTTCCGGCCGGAGGCCAACGCGGCGCGCCTGAACCAGTCGGCGCGGCGCCTTGCACTCCCGGAACTGCCCGAGGAATACTTCCTCGGCGCCATCCGGGAACTCGTGCAGGCGGATAAGGAATGGGTTCCTGCCGGTGACGGCGAAGCACTGTACCTGCGCCCGTTCATGATCGCCACCGAGGCGTTCCTGGGTGTCCGGGCAGCCCGCGAAGTGTCCTTCCGGGTGATCGCATCGCCCGCCGGCAACTACTTCGGCGGCGAGCTCAAGCCCGTCTCCATCTGGATCTCCCGCGAGTACGCCCGCGCTGGCCGCGGCGGTACCGGTGCAGCCAAGTGCGGTGGCAACTACGCCGCCTCCCTGATCGCCCAGCAGGAAGCCGAAGCCAACGGCTGCAAGCAGGTCCTGTTCCTGGACCACTTCAACGATGACGCCATTGAGGAACTCGGCGGCATGAATGTCTTCTTCGTGATGAAGGACGGCTCGCTCGCCACTCCCGCGCTCACCGGCACAATCCTCGAAGGCGTGACCCGGTCCTCCGTGATACAGGTGGCCAAGGACATGGGCCGTGAGGTGGCGGAACGCAAGATCACCCTGGATGAATGGCGCGACGGCGTGGCCTCCGGCGAGATCGCCGAGGTCTTTGCCTGCGGCACGGCGGCCGTGATCACCCCCATCGGTGTCCTGAAAGACACCACCGAGTTCATCGGCTCCGAGGACGCCAAGGCCGGCGACGTCACCATGGCCATCCGCGAACAGCTGCTCGGCATCCAGACCGGAACTGTGCCGGATACCCACGGCTGGCTGACACGCCTGGCCTAGTCTCCCGCTGCGGCCCAGCCAACGCCTGATACCTGCAACGCGGGGTCACTTAGCGCCCAATATTCCCATCGGGATGGGCGCTAAGTGACCCCGCGTTGTTCTTTTAGCGGCGGGCAGCCTTCCGGGCCGCGTTCTTCAGGGCCTTGCGGGAGACCGGCTTCAAGGCCTTACGCGCCGCCTCGTCGGCCAGGGCGCGGTTGCGGCGGGCATCGATGATGTCGTTCCAGAGTGCGGTGGCGAAGGCGCCGCCGTCCTGCGCGTACACCTGGTAGGGATAAGCCGAAAAGGCGGCCGACGGCGTCCCTGTGGTGAGTGCCGCGCCGGACGTGCGTGCCACGGCGTCGCCCATGGCCCAGGTTGCCGTCAGGTGCGGCGTGAGGTTGTCCTGGACAAAAACATTCGCATCCGCGGACGCGGCTGCGCGCTCCAGCAGGGCGTTCAGCTGCTGCGCCAGCAGGGCGGCGGCTGCGTCTTCCAGCGGCGTTCCGTCCTCCGTGGCCGCAGCCAGCAATGTTTCCTGTTCGGCCACGGCGGGCTCCCAGTCAGTTGTTGCACGGAACTTCTGCCACGTGGGAAACCAGACAATGGCACCCGTCGCGTGGTTGTGGATGTGCTGGAGGCCGCTGTTCTTCTCGGTCAGGGCGTGGTCGTGGCCCGCGGCGTCGGCGCCGGACAACAGGTCGGACAACGAGATGGTGGATGAAGTGCTCATGGGTGTGCCTGGCTGCTCTCTCTGGGCGGTGGTTTCACCAGCCATAACCCGCACCCGGGGTGCGGTTATTCCATGCCGGCCTGATGCGAAGATGGTGCAGTGAACTCCACCTCGAACGCCTCCCGCCAACAAAGCAGCCCGCTGACGGCCTTTTTCCTGGCACCCAACCCCGGGCCCATGAGCCTGGACGGTACCAATTCGTATCTGATCTCGGCCCCCGGGGCCGGTGCCTCAGTGGTGGTGGATCCGGGCCCCGCGGACGAAAGCCACCTTCACCGCCTCGCAGACGCGGGCCCCGTGGAACTCATTCTCGTGACACACCGGCACGCCGACCACACTGCAGGCTCCGTTCGCCTCCACGAGCTCACCGGAGCGCCTGTCCGCGCCGCCGATCCCCGGCACTGCCTCGGCGGCGAGCCCCTGCAGGACGGTGAAACCATCCACGCGGCGGGAGTCTCGATCCGGGTCCTGGCCACGCCCGGTCACACGTCGGATTCGGTGTGCTTCCATCTTCCCGACGACGGTCCCAACGGTTCCGTGCTGACCGGCGACACCATCCTGGGCCGGGGCACCACGATGCTGGACTACCCTGACGGCAGGCTGGGCGACTACCTCGGGTCCTTGGACCGCCTCGAAGCCTTGGGCGCGGCGGCTGTCCTGCCGGCCCATGGCCCGTTGCTTCCCTCCCTGGAAGCCATCGCCCGCACCTACCGGGAGCACCGCCGGGAGCGGCTGGCGCAGATCGGCGCAGTGCTGGATCGGCTTGGCCGGGATGCGCCGGTGGCGGCTGTGGCAGACGCCGTGTATGCCGACGTCGAACCTTCCGTCCGTCGGGCGGCCGAAATGTCCGTGGCCGCGCAGCTTGACTACCTGCGTGGGCAGCCTCGGCCGCCGTTCAAGACGGTAGGCTAGCAACCATGCGTATTGCCAGGTTTGTAGTCGATTCTGATCCCCTCTACGGCGTTGTTGAAGGCGAGCCCGGCAGTGAGGAAATCACTGTCATCAACGGCGACCCCTTCTTCAACGGAGTGGAGCGCACCCACGTCAAGCACAAGCTCGAAGACGTCCGGCTTTTGGCGCCGATCATTCCGCGCAGCAAGGTGATCGGCGTAGGCCGCAACTTCGCCGAACACGCCGCTGAGCTGGGCAATGAGGTCCCGCAGCAGCCACTGCTGTTCCTGAAGCCGAACACCTCCGTCATCGGCCCTGGCGACCCCATCGTGCTGCCGGAATTCTCCGAGGAAGTCTCCTTCGAGGCCGAGCTGTGCGTGGTCATCGGCCGGATCTGCAAGGACGTCCCGGAGGAACGCGTCGACGACGTCATCTTCGGCTACACCTGCGGCAACGACCTCACGGCCCGCGACGTCCAGAAAACGGACCTGCAGTGGGCCCGCGCCAAGGGCTTCGACACGTCGGCCCCGCTGGGCCCTTGGATCGAAACCGAACTTGACACCGAAGACCTGGCCATCAAGGGCTGGCTCAACGGCGAACTTCGCCAGGACGGCAGCACCAGCCAGATGATCCGCGGTGTCCGTGAAATCGTCTCCATCGTGTCCCAGGCCTTCACCCTGCTCCCGGGCGACGTCATCATGACAGGTACCCCGGCCGGCGTCGACCTCGTCACCGCGGGGGACCGCTACGACGTGGAGATTGAGGGCATCGGCCGCCTGTCCAACCCGGTGGTCCGCCGCTGACGGGTAAAGTTGGATCCACTATGACTACTGCCCCCTCGCTGAACCCTGCCGCCATCCCGTCCGTCACTGCCGACACCCCCGTGCGGGTGCGGTTCTGTCCGTCACCCACGGGCACGCCGCACGTTGGCCTGATCCGGACGGCACTGTTCAACTGGGCCTATGCCCGGCACACCAAGGGGACGCTGGTCTTCCGCATCGAGGATACCGATTCGGCGCGGGACAGCGAGGAAAGCTACCACCAGCTGCTGGACGCCCTGAAGTGGCTTGGCATCAGCTGGGACGAGGGCGTCGAGGTGGGCGGCCCGCACGAGCCGTACCGGCAGTCCCAGCGCAGCGAGATCTACCAGGATGTCATCGCCCGGCTGAAAGCCGGCGGCCACATCTACGAGTCCTACTCCACGCCGGATGAAATCGAAGCCCGGCACCGTGCGGCCGGCCGGGATCCCAAGCTTGGCTATGACGGATTTGACCGGCACGTCACCGAGGAGCAGCTCGCCCAGTACAAGGCGGAAGGCCGCCAGGCTGTTCTCCGCCTGCGGATGCCGGCCGAGGACCTGACCTTCAAGGACCTGGTCCGCGGCGAGATCACGTTCAAGGCCGGCTCCGTGCCGGACTT
>DASSIA010000229.1:0-5513 GCA_035692345.1 Arthrobacter sp.
GAGGATTGCTGACCGTGACTTTGCTGCCCAATGAGTAGGTCCGGGAAAACCCGTCGTCGCTGCGGACCGTCACCGAGCCGGCGCTCACATCACTGACGGTTCCGAGTTGGTCAACCTTGGTGACATAGGAGCCATTCTCAGCGATGACGTATTCCGAGTGCACCGCAGCGGCGAGGCCGCTGCCTAATCCGCCAGCGGCGAAGTTGCCAGGACCGCCCTGGCCACCCCTCGCACCGTTGGGCAGAGTGCCCTGCGCACCACCCTGAAAGCCGCCGGGCCCCCCATTCTGGCCCACTCCTGCGGGTCCCGGCGAGGCCGCGCCGGCGGTGGCGCTGCTGAGCGCATAGCCGGCGGCCCCGGCGCCGGCAACCAGGACTATGGCCGCGCCACCCGCCATCAGCCCGCGCTTACGGGTCCACAAGCCATTGCCCGCCCCGCCGTTCTTCGCTCCGCCAGCGCCTGCCACGCCGGTGGCGCCCTGTGGGGAACCCTGGCCGGAACCACCCCAGCCGCCGGCCGCAGGGGGTGTCGCACCCCAGCCAGGTGCCGGCGCGCCGTAGGGTGCCTGCACGCCGGCAGCCTGACCCGGGCTGTTCTCCGGCTGGTTCTCCGGCTGGTTCTCCGGAACTGGCGGGTACTGGTGGCCACTCATGGCGATCTCCTTCAGGAGGGAAATAGAAACTGTCCCCTCCACCTTGGGAACGTTTCCTGTGATGAACCTGTGCGCAACAGCAAAGTGTCCTGTGATCCCGCAGGGACAGGCGGCTGCATTCGGCGAAAGGCCAAGTGTCCGCCCCGACCGGAAGTACCCACACGAATCCGCCCAGCTCGCTAGGCTGGGATTCACAGCTGGTCCACAGGGTCCCCATAGCGCCGGCTAACCCGCAGATCGGAGAGTTGTCACATGGCCACCTCGCACTCCATGACCAACAACCTTCCCCAACTCACCCACCCCGACGGCTCCCCCATCCGCGCCCTGGTGGTGGACGACGAACCCAGCCTGTCCGAGCTCATGAGTATGGGGCTGCGCATGGCCGGCTGGTCCGTGGCCGTCGCGGCCGATGGCCCCGAGGCAGTGCAGGTCGCCAAGGAATTCCGCCCCGACGTCCTGGTGCTGGACGTTATGCTCCCAGGTTTCGACGGCGTTGAGCTGCTGGGCAGGATCCGCGCCTTCGCGCCGGAGGTGCCTGCGCTTTTCCTGACTGCCAAGGATGCCGTCCAGGACCGGATCACCGGGCTGGCGGCGGGCGGGGATGACTACGTGACCAAGCCCTTCAGCATGGAAGAGGTCCTGCTGCGCCTGCACCGCCTGGTCCAACGGTCCGGTGTAGCCGCCATGGATACGGCCGAGCTTGTGGTGGGGGATCTGGTCCTGAATATCGACACCCGCGAAGTTACCCGCGCCGGTGACGAAATCCAGCTCACGGCCACCCAGTTCGAACTGCTCCGGTACCTGATGGAGAACCCCAAGCGCGTAATCAGCAAGGCCCAGATCCTGGACCGGGTCTGGGACTATGACTTCGGTGGCCAGGCCAACATCGTGGAGCTTTACATTTCCTACCTGCGCAAGAAGGTGGACGCCGTGCATCCGCCGATGATCCACACCGTCCGCGGCGCCGGCTACGTCATTAAGCCGGCTGAGTAGTCCATGTCCACCCTTTCCGGTGAGCCCCGCAGCCCCGGGCGTGACTGGCGCGATCCCTCCACGTGGCACCTCCGCACCCGCCTCGTCCTGGTGGCCATGGCCCTGCTGGTTGCCATCTGCGGCGCCGTGGGGCTGTTCAGTTACGCGTCGATGGACTCGTTCCTCACCCGTCAGCTCGATGACCAGCTGAGCCAGGCGGCGAGACTGTCAAATGAACCCAGGCCCCCCGTCGGCGGCCTCACCGGACGGGATCCCCTGGATGCCAGGGGCCAAAGCGTGGGCACCCTCAATGCCCGGATCCTTAACGGCCAGGTCAACAGTGCCGGCTTCCTCGCCTCGGACACCACCCGCTCGTCACTCTCCACCGGTGACAAGGCAACCCTGCTGGCTGTGGCCCCCAACGGCAACCCGGTGGACCGGCGGCTTTCGAACGGCGACTACAGGCTGCTGGCGGTGGAAACCAAGTATGGCGACGTCCTGGTCACCGGACTCCCGCTGGACGGCAAAGAGAGCACCCTGACCTCGCTGATCTGGACCTTCGTGTTTGTTTCCCTGGGCGGACTGGTCCTGATCGGCCTCGCGGGGACCGTGCTGATCCGGCGCACCATGAAACCGCTGGAGCAGCTCTCCGAAGTTGCCACCCGGGTCTCGAAGCTGCCGCTCGAGGCCGGCGAGGTAGCGCTGTCACTTCGCGTCCCGCCGTCGAACGCTAACCCCCGCACCGAGGTGGGCAGCGTGGGGCACGCGCTCAACCTCATGCTCGACAACGTAGCCAGCGCCCTGCAGGCCAGGCAACGGAGCGAGACGAAGGTCCGCCAGTTCGTGGCCGACGCCTCCCATGAGTTACGCACCCCGCTGACCGCTATCCGCGGCTATACGGAACTGATGCGGATGACCGAGGACTTCACCCCGGACGGACGGAAGTCCCTGGCCCGGGTCCAGAGCCAGTCCGAACGCATGACCACATTGGTGGAGGACCTGCTCCTGCTGGCCCGACTGGACGAGGGGCAACCGCTGAAGCTCAGCGACGTAGACCTCACCCAGTTGGTGATCGAGACAGTCAGCGATGAAAAGGTCATCGCCCCGGACCATCACTGGCATCTTGAACTTCCCGACGAGCCGGTGACGGTCAGCGGCGACGCCTCGCAACTGCGCCAGGTACTGGTGAACCTGCTCTCCAACGCGCGCAAGCACACAGCTGCCGGGACCACCGTTGTCACCGGGGTGGCGAGGTCCGCCGACGGCAGTGCGCTCATCACGGTAACGGACGACGGCGGAGGCATCCCCGCCGGGTTCGTCGACCATGTTTTCTCCCGCTTTGCCCGCGCAGACGCGTCACGCGCTGGGACGTCGCCGGCCTCCGGTCCTGCCGCCTCGGAAGGCACCAGCGGGCTGGGCCTGTCGATCGTCCAGTCCATCATGGAGGCCCACGGCGGCAGCGTTGAGGTCACGTCGCGGCCGGGTCGGACCGAGTTTGCACTCCGCCTGCCGGCTAAAGCCTGAAGAGCACAAGGCGACACCCCGCCGTCGTGACGCCTGTTACCAAAATGTGACTTAACCATGGTGCTGCTGTACCGTCGATAGGGTGCAGTTCCCGTTCGGGCTGCACATCCGGATGACGCCGAGCTCTGCCGCATCCCCGGATTCCGCTTGACCAGGCAGAGGCGGGGGACCCACCGTCCCGGGCAATGACTGCCCTTGGGGTTAAGCCAGCACGTGCACTTTCCGTGTGGCCGGATGCCCTCATCCGAACCCGACAGCTAACTCCGCAGGTGTGAGAGGCGATCCATCATGTCCAATTTCACGGTAAAACCGCGCCCGCAGAGCATGCCTATATCCCATGGCCGGCGGCGCGCGAACCCCGCGCAGCCCGCCACTCCATTGTCCCGGTGGGCAAAGATTCCCGCCCTGGGCCAGCGCGCCGCGGTGTTTACGGCAGCGTGCGCACTGCTCGTAGGAGTCGGAGCCGCCGGGCAGGCCTCAGTGGCCTCGGCCCCGCAGGCCGCCAGCGAGTCCCAGCCGGTGCAGGCCGCGGCCGACGCCGGAGCCAAGCTCAGCTTCGAGAAGGCGGAAGTCCAGGTCCAGGCAGCGCCGAGTGCCGCCCCCGCACCCATCGCTGTTGCCCCCCAGGCCGCAGAACCTGCCCCGGCGCCCGCCGTGGCCGTCAACGATCCTGCCGGCGCGAAGGCCTACGCGGCCAGCCAGTTGGCGTCCTTCGGCTGGAGCGCGGACCAGATGCAGTGCCTGAGCACCCTGTGGACCAAGGAATCGGACTGGACCACCACGGCCACCAACGCCAGCAGCGGCGCCTACGGGATTGTCCAGTCGCTGCCAGCCGAAAAGATGGCCAGCGCGGGAGCCGACTACCTCACCAACTACCGCACCCAGATCAACTGGGGCCTGGACTACATCAAGAAGAGTTACCAGTCGCCGTGCGGCGCCCTGAACTTCCACCTTTCGCACAACTGGTACTGAGGCCAGCCCGCGCCCGGACCGCCGGGTTCCAAGCCTCGATCCACGCGAGTGTTCCCGAGGCTCCCTAGGGTACGGGGATACCTGCGACCATTCCTGCCCACAACAGGTCCGTTGTGGCAACCGTCAGAACGTCGATGGACGTTCCATCCAAGAGGTTGCCCGCCGCCAGTACAGCGGCTCCGTGCAGGCTCACGAAGCAGACGAGAGCGAACAACTCGCAGTCCCCTGGCGCCAGCTCCCCGGCCTCCTGGGCTTCAGCAATGAGCGCCCTGGCGACCGTTATGCCGTCTTCGCCGATGCTGCGCAGCTCATCGCTGGCATCAGGATGGTGTTTAGTGGAGTGCATCACGGCCAGCAGGACCGGATGGGCGACCGCAAAGTCCACATAGGCCCTGGCGATCCGGACAAAGCGTGAACGATGGTCTCCGTCGGCTTCGGACGCGCCTGTGATCCTCGCATTCATGCTGCGGAAACCGTCAAGGGCGAGGGCATCGAGAAGTGCCTGCTTGTCACGGAAATGCTTGCCGGGTGCCGCGTGGCTCACACCCAGGTCACGCGCCAGCTGCCGCAGGGAAAGTCCCTCGACTCCTGCCTCTTCGATGACTTCCCTTGCACGGGCGAGCAACGCCTGGCCGAGCTTGCCGTGGTGGTAGGGCTGATCGGTCATGAGACCAGTATAGCCCCAAAGTAGTCATTGACTACAATGATGGCACTGTCTACTATGTAGGCATTGGCTACATTCAGCGTAGCCGCCACACGGAATGGATTCGACATGACCATGGGCTACACCGGAACCACGGCACTCATCACTGGAGCCAGCTCCGGGCTCGGCGCGGAGTTTGCTGCACGATTTGCTGCGCGCGGTGCCAACCTTGTGCTGGTCGCACGGCGGACTGACCGGCTTGAGGATCTCGCCCGGAAACTGCGCGACTCGGACGGCATTTCAGTGACTACGCTCTCGAAGGACCTAAGCCGTGCGGGAGCCGGAGCGGAACTCCGCGAGGAGCTCGCCGGACGGGGCATCCGGATCGACACCCTGATCAACAACGCGGGCTTCGCCACGAGTGGCCCTTTGGTCAAGGAAGACCCCGCGGTCATCGCCTCGGAGATCGCCCTCAACGTGGCCTCTCTCGTCGAGACCACGCGGGCATTCCTCCCCGAGATGCTCGCCGCCGGGAGGGGCGCACTCATCAATGTGGCCAGTACCGCAGCTTTTCAGCCGGTACCTGGGATGGCGGTTTACGGAGCAACCAAGGCATTTGTCCTGAGCTTCACCGAAGCCGTGGCACATGAGACGAAGGAATCCGGCCTTCGCGTGCTCGCGCTCTGCCCGGGGGCTACCCGCACCGAGTTTTTCGATGTACTCGGGAGCCGGGCCGCAGCGGTCGGCCGG
>DASSIA010000230.1:0-4089 GCA_035692345.1 Arthrobacter sp.
CAGCGCATGGGTGAACTTGGGGGCATCGTCAATGGTCCCCAGCACCGGCGCGCCGTCCACGGTGACGCCGGCCATTTCCTTGTCGTCGTCGAGCAGCCCGACGACGTCGTACTGCCCGCTGGCGCGGACCATGGTCAGGACTTCCCTGGCCAGCCCGCTGGCGGCGATCAGGACCAGTTCGCTCACCGGTGGACCCCGGCGGCCGCCCGAACGCTGTTCATGACGCGGTTCAGGCCCACGTTGTCCAGGCCGTGGAAAATCGGGAGAACCAGGGTCCGGTCGGTCAGCCGTTCCGTGGTCTGGAGCCCGGCGTTGCCCGTATCGCGCCACCGGTAGGCAGGCTGCCGGTGTGTCGCCATGGCACCGCGGCGCGCCGAAATCCCGGCATCGGCCAGGCGGGCCAGAAGCCCTTCGCGGTCGGTGGCGAAGCCCGGGAGGACTTCGAGCCAGAAAGACTGGAAGTTGGTGGTCCCGTACGGCGGGTCGGCCACGAACCGGAGCCCGGCCAGGCCGTAAAGGCCTGCCTGATACCGTGCGGCGATCTCCCGGCGGCGGGCCACGATCTCGCCGAGCCGGCCCAGTTGCACAATGCCGACGGCGGCCTGCAGCTCCGTCATCTGGTAATCGAAGCCAACCTCGACGTACACCTCCGGTGCGGCAAGCCGGGACCGGCGGTGGTCCGCCGCCGGCACATTCAGGGAGTGGCCGCGGAGGCTCCGGGCCCGTGCCGCCCAGTCCGCACGGTGGGTTGTGAGCATGCCGCCCTCGCCCGTGGTCAGCACGTTATCCGGGTGGAAGGACCACACGGCAATGTCCGCCCCGGTGCCCACGGGCCTGCCCTTATAGGCCGAACCGACAGCGCAGCCGGCGTCTTCGATCACGGTGATTTCGTGACGGTCGCAGAGCTCGCGGACGGGGTCCAGGTCAACCGGAACGCCGGACTGGTCCACCACGATCACGGCCCGCGTGTCCAGTGTCAGTGCCGCCCGGACCCCAGCGGCAGTCACCGTGCCGGTGACCGGATCCACGTCGCAGAACACCGGCCGCGCCCCGACATACGTGACCGCATTGGCGGTGGCGATGAAGGCCAGCGATGGCACCACAACGTCATCGCCGGGACCGATGCCGGCCACCACCAGCGCCAGGTGCAGCGCAGTGGTGCCGCTGGAGGTCGCGACGGCGTGGCGCACCTCCTGCGCGGCGCTGAACCTCGCCTCGAAATCCGTCACCTTCGGGCCCTGCGTCAGCATGCCGGAGGCGAGGACCTCTGCCACGGCGCGGGCCTCGTCGTCGCCGAGCCACGGTTCCATGACGCTGATGCGGGCCAGGACGGTTTCAGCAGTCACCTGGCACCGCCTTTTCCGGCGACCGTTCTCATGTCCGCGTCCTTCCCAACGTTTCGCCCCGGGATCTGTGTATTCCGTACTGCCAAATTAGCCGGATGCATCCCGTTCCGGCACGGAAAGCAGCCGGTTGTGCGGGCGCCGGCAGGGAACAATGCGGGAATTGCGGTTACCTGCAGCGCCCTGTGCCTCAGCCGATGTCCTAGACGACTGGAAGGACGAACTGTTCCTTTGCCTGGGCGGCTTCCTTGCCCGTCGCGAGGGCTGTCAGCTGGGCGCGTGATTCGACCCCGAGCTTCCGGTAAATCGCGGTGAGGCGAACCTCCACGGTCCGGACAGAAACATAGAGGCTGGCCGCGATTTCCTTGTTGCGCATCCCCCGGGCCACCATGCGCGCCAGCACGCGTTCGTGGTCAGCAAGCATCAGGATTGCGGGGTTGCCGGGGGCACCTGACGGTTCCACACGTTCGTCAAGCAGCAGCGAGTCGACGTGCTGCGCCCACGCGTGGGCTCCGGCTTCGTCGAACATCACTTTCGCCCGAAGCAAGCCGTCCTTGGAACTCCGGAGGCGGCCGAAAGCACCGAGGCGCTCGGAGTAGCACAGCAGTGTCCTGGCGCGTTCCAGCAGACATTCCTGGGGGTTCCTGACGGCCAGGGCGTCACTGAAGAGCTGGAGCGACTGCTCACCGTCCGCCAGCATCGCCCGGCTGCGGGCAACAGCCATCATGAGCCAGGGTGAACGAAGGCCAATGGCATGGCTTTCCAGGTGCCACAGCGCCTGGGCGGCCTCCCTGTGCCGGCCCAGCCGCACCAGGACTTCCACCAGATCGGCCTCGCAGCGGAGCAGAGTGGGGTTGCTGAAGGCCTGGCCGATCTCCGCTGCCCGGGCGAGCTGCGCAAAGGCCTCGGCGAGGTTGCCGCGCATGAGGGCAAAATGCCCCTGGCACGCTGCCAGCTGCGCCGTGATAGCAGGGTGGCTTTCGGCTCCTGAGAAGTGCTGGGCGTCCGTCGCGTAGGCGCGGGCCAGTTCCTCGTTTCCGATCGCGTTGGCCCGCCAGACCCGGAAGACGTGCCGCATTCCACGATGGTATTTCGTTTCCGGTTCAGCGAGTTCAAGATCTTCGATCAGTTTCACCGCTTTCCGGACGTTTCCGGCCCGGATTTCATTGTCCACCGCGAGGAACTCTGCGGTTTCCCGCCAGTTGACGGTGTTTGCCTCCCGGAAGTTCCGCACCCGGGCAAAGGCCTCCTGGGCGGCGACATGGTGTTCGGCATAGCCCAGCGCACGGCCCTGGACCAGGAGGGTGGCAACCGTTTCGTTCCCGCCGTCGGGCCTGCGGCTGATCGGCTCCGGCTTCCCGCCGATCACGTCGATGAGTTGCCTGACGCTCTGGGCCAGGGCCAGGCAGTCCGGCGAAGCGTGCTCCTTGAACTCCTCGGTGTACTGCAGCAGGCTGGTGGCATCCGCAAGCTCCCAGCGGTCCGCGTAATAGAGCGCGCCGGCTACGAGCAAGCGGTTTGCGAAGGCCGGATCGTGCTGCCCGAACTCCTTCACCAGCCGGAGAACCATGCTGGGGCGCACGGTGCCGCCCTGGATGAACTGGATCTCGAAGGCGAGGCCGGTCAGCCGAAGGATCAGGGCAGGGTTCCGCGTCACGCGCTGCGCCCAGTCAAGGTACCGCTTGGCGTAGACGAACTCACCCCGGTTCAGCAGCAGTTCGGCAATGGTGGCGAGCCTCACGGCCGTCTCCGCTTCCCACGGGTTGATGGTCAGTGCCCGTTCAATGTATTCGACGGCGAAGGGCACTTCGCCGTCGCGGATCAGGTCGACGGCAAAGCGCAGCAGCCCGAACGGGGTCTGCCGCTCCAGGGCGGTAAAGCTCAGGTGCCAGCGGTGGGCATAGGGATCAGCGGGCTCCGCAGCTTCCGCCATGGCCCGGTGGCCGGCGGTGCGCATTGCCGGTGTCATGGCCGCGTAGACGTAACCCCGGAGCAGCTGGTCCTGGATCCTCAGGTGGGGCCCGGAGCGGCCCACCATCCCATTTGCCAGCAGTTCTTCGATCCCGCCCCACAGCTGGTTGTACGTTCGTTCCAACGTGGCGATATCGCTGCGGCAGGACAGCGATAGCAGGTCAAGGACCTGCCTCGCGGCAGGCGAGAGTCCGCCCACGGTGGCAGCGAACTCCGCTTCGAAACTTCCTTTGCCGGGCAGCGGCACCGGCAGCGCGTATTTTCCGTCCGCCGCACGTTCCAGGAGCAGCGTAAAAAGCTCGACGGCGGCGAGCGGGTTCCCCTGGGTGGCGGCGGCGACAGCGTGGACCGCCGCCGTCGCGGTCTGCCGGGCCGGAATGGCCTCCAGCATCCGGACTGTGTCGTTGTAGTTCAGTGGCGCCAGCTGGAGGGCCGGAAGGGATGCGTACGGGCTTTCGGCTGTCTCTTCCCGCACGCCCAGGAAGAGCGCCATGTCCGTTCCGGTCAGCCGGCGCGCCAGGAAGCCGATCACCGCCTGGCTGCTGGGGTCCAGCTGGTCGGCGTCGTCGATGACAATGACCGTCCGGGACGACGAGCGTTGGTGCAGTCCGTTGAGCAGCAGGGTGGAGACCGTGGGGACGTCCATGGCGCCAGTGGAATCGCGCAGGAGTTCGTCGGCGAAGCGGTTGAGGACGGGGTCATCGATGCCGGTCAGGAGAGCCGTAAGGCCCGAGAGCGGCCAGTCTGATTCTGAGGCGCTCGCGGTCAGGAAAAC
>DASSIA010000231.1:0-5349 GCA_035692345.1 Arthrobacter sp.
GGTCCGTGGCCTCGGTCTTGCCGAAGCGAAGGTTGTGCTCAATGGTGCCCGAGAAAAGGTATGGCCGCTGCGGTACCAGTGCCACGCGCTTGGTGATCTCGGCCCGGTCCAGGTTGCTGACGGAGACACCGTCCAGGAGGACCTCGCCCTCGGCGATGTCGTAGAGGCGCGGCAGCAGGGACAGCAGCGAGGTCTTGCCTGCGCCGGTGGAACCGATGATGGCAACGGTCTCCCCCGGCTTGGCGGTGAAGCTGATGTTGCTCAGCACCGGCGACTCGGCGCCGGGGTAGGCAAAGGTGACGTTCCGGTACTCCACTACCCCGGCCAGCGTGGCGGGAGTTTCAGGCCGTTCGGGATCGTGGATGGAGGGTTCGACGTCGAGCACCTCACCGATGCGGTCCGCGCAGACTGAGGCCCGCGGGATCATCATGGCCATGAAAGTGCCCATCATGACGGCCATGAGGATCTGCAACAGGTACTGGAGGAACGCAGTCAGGGAGCCAACCTGCATGTCCCCGGCATCAACGCGCTGGCCGCCGAACCACAGGACGGCGGCGGTGGAGAGGTGCAGGATCATGCCGATGGCCGGGAACATCAGGACAAAGAGGGCACCGATCTTCAGTGAAACATCGGTCAGGTCCTTGTTCGCCACGCCAAAACGCTCGGTCTCAAAGGGTTCGCGGACAAACGCGCGGACCACCCTGATGCCGATGATCTGCTCCCGCAGGACGGCATTGATGCGGTCGATCTTCTTCTGCATGGCCCGGAACAGGGGCATGAGCCGGACCACCAGGTAGCCCACCACCATAATCAGCACGGGCACGGCAACCCAGACCAGCCACGACAGGCTGATGTCCTCCCGCAGCGCCATGATGATGCCGCCGATACACATGATGGGGGTGGCCACCATGAAGTTCAGGCCCATCAGCACGAGCATCTGGACCTGCTGGACGTCATTGGTGCCGCGGGTGATGAGGGTGGGGGCACCGAACGCGTTCACGTCCTTGGCTGAGAAACTGGTGACTTTGCGGAACACCCCCCGGCGGAGGTCCCGGCCCACGGCCATGGCCGTTCTGGAACCGTAGTACACACCCGCGATGGCCGTGCCCACCTGGACGAAGGCCACCAGGAGCATGACACCGCCCGTCCGCCAGATGAAATCCGTATCCCCGCGGGAAACGCCTTCATCGATGATCCGGGCGTTGAGGCTGGGCAGGTAGAGCGCTGCGATGGTGGACGCCAGCTGGAACACGATGACGGCCACAATGTATGGCATATACGGCTTGGAGTAGCGCCGTATGAGGGTGAGGAGCATGCCCGTGAATCCTTAGGAAGAGAGCGCGAAATGGTGAGGATAAGAACTAGCAGACGGGGCCGACATTTCTCAGCCTACCCACTCTACGAAATCCGTTGCCCGTGCGAAACATCTTCGGCAAAGATCATCCGAGCGGCGTACAGCGTGCGGATTTCCCGGCCATGCTCCCCTGTCTCAGCGGCGGGCTGAGGCGAGTTCCGGCGTCGTGCTTTCAGCCTTAGCGTCCGGCTGGATCTCAGGCGCCATGTCAACGGTGCGGCGCAGCGGGCGTTCCTTGATGAACAGGATCGAGATCAGGGCCACCACGGCCACGCCGGCGGAAATCAGGAAGATCTCAGCGGTGGCATCACCGTAGGCGGCGCGCATGATGTCGCGGATCGGCGCTGGCATATCCGCCAGGTCCATGTTTGACCCCGAGCCGCCCGTCACCGGGATGCCGGCCGCGGCCAGGCCCTCGGTTGCGAGCTGGGTGACCCGGTTGCTGAGGATGGCGCCGAGCACGGACACACCGATCGCGCCGCCCACTGAGCGGAAGAATGCGACAGATGCACTGGCCGTGCCGATGTCGGACGCCCGGACGGTGTTCTGCACAGCCAGGACCAGGTTTTGCATCAGCATGCCAAGGCCCAGGCCCAGGATTGCCGTGAAGATTCCGGCCTGCCAGAGTTCGGTGGTGTGGTCCATGGTCCCGGCCAGGCCGAGGCCGCCGATCAGGAGGACGGATCCGCCGATCAGGTAGCCCTTCCATTTGCCGGTGCGGCTGATCAGCAGACCGGAAACGACCGAGCCGGTGAGGTTGCCGGCGATCATCGGAAGCGTCAGGAGCCCGGCTTCGGTAGGAGTGGCACCACGGGCAACCTGGAAGTACTGGCCGAGGAAGGTGGTGGAGCCGAACATCGCAATGCCCACCGCGACGGACGCGAGGATGGCCAGGGCCGTGGTCCGTTCGGAGATGATCTTCAGCGGAATGATGGGCTGTTCCACCTTGGATTCGACCAGCACCAGCAGCGCCAGGAGCACCACGCCGCCGCCCACCATGGCGGCGGACTGCCAGGAAACCCAGTCGTAGTAGGCGGGGTTACCGGCGAAGGAAACCCAGATCAGGAGCAGGCTGACACCGGAGGTCAGGAGGATGGAGCCGAGCCAGTCAATCGTGACGTGGCGCTTGATGTGCTGGATCTTCAAGGTGACCTGGAGCAGGATCAGGGCGACGACGGCGAGCGGCACACAGACGAAGAATGTCCAGCGCCAGCCCAGCGGGCTGTCCACGATGAATCCGCCGAGCAGCGGGCCGCCGGCCGTGCCGACAGCCATCACGGCACCCATGTAGCCGGAATATTTGCCGCGGTTTCGCGGCGGAATCATGGTGCCGATGATGGACTGGGCAAGCGCAGTGAGTCCGCCCATGGCGACGCCCTGGATAACACGCGCGGTGAGCAGCAGCGGGATGGTCTCGGACAGTCCGGCCATGACCGAGCCGGCCACAAAGATGACAATGCTCAGCTGGACCAGGATCTTCTTGTTGAAGAGGTCCGACAGCTTGCCCCAGATGGGGGTGGTGACGGCGTTGGCCAGCAATGCGGCCGTGATCACCCAGGCGAAGTCGGTTTGAGTGCCGTGCAGATCGGACATGATGGTGGGCAGCGCGTTGGCCACGATGGTGCTGCTGAGGATGGCGGTGAAGAACGCCGCGAGGAGCCCGGTGAGGGCTTCCATGATCTGGCGGTGGGTCATCTCTAAAGGCGGTGCGGCGGCGGGTTGGCTCGACATATCAGTGCTCCTGGAGGGTCTTGGTTTCGGTGGCGGGCCCGGCCGCCGTTGCCCGGGCTGAGTGCTTGAGGGACTCCGCGAGTTTCGTCAGGATCCGCGCCGTGTCTTCAGCATCGTCCTGGCTCCAATCGATGAGGTACTTCTGGAGGGTGGCAGCGCGGTGCTCCTCGATCTGCCGCAGCTTGTCCACGCCGGCAGGCGACAAGGCGACCAGCTGGGCCCGGCCGTCGTCGGGATCCTGCCGCCGCATGACGTAACCCTGCTCTTCAAGGTCCGCGATGTGGCGGCTGAGGACGGGGGCGCTGACGCCAAGCCGCTCCGCAAGGTGCGTGGCCCGCGACTCCCCCTCCCCCACGAACCGGAGCACGCCCTGCAGCGCAACGCCGGTGTCCTGCCCGCGGAAGCTTGCCATAGCCACACAGCGGACAACCCGCTGGAGGTCGAAGATGCGGTAGACCAGATCCGCTGCGGTGTCCGGCGTTAAAGCCATGCTTCAATCTCCTCTTTTGTTTGCCTTAGGCAACTATATCCTCAAATGGTTGCTTTGGGAAACTAATGAGAACGGGCCTTTAAACGCCAAGCGCGGACCGGCAGCTGATGCTGCCAGTCCGCGCTGTGGTTGGAGCGGCTGTTCAGGTCCCCAAGTGGGTGGGGCCGAACATTTTGAGCAGGGTTTCGACGACGACGACGTTGGGGCCATCGGCCGCGAAGCCGGCCTTCAGCGCGTCCCCCACGTCCTCCGGGGCCACGCGCGTCGCCGGCACACCGAACGCTTCGGCCAGCTTCACGAAGTCGGGGCGCGCCAGTTCCGTGGCGGTGGCCTTGCCAAAGGCGCCCACCATGTATTCGCGCAGGATACCGTAGCCGCCGTCGTCCACGATCAGCCACGTGACAGGGACGTTGTGCTGCTTGGCGGTGGCGAGTTCGGAGATGGAGTACATGGACGAACCGTCACCGGACACGGCGAGCACCCGGCCTGGCCTGCCCAGTGTTTCGAGCCCGACGGCGCCGCCGATGGCTGCCGGGAAGCCGTAGCCCAGGCCGCCGGCGCCCTGGGCGGAGTGGAACTGGCCTTCCCGGGCGTCCCAGCAGCTCCAGGCCCAGTATGCGGAGATGGTCATGTCCCAGAAGGTCTGCATATCCGCCGGAACGGCTTCGCGGATGTCGGCCATGAACTTCAGTTCCTTGGCCAGGTCCTGAGACTCGAGCCGGGCTTTGACCTTGGCCAGGGACTCCTTCACGAGGGCTTCCGGGGTGACACCGTGCCAGCTGCGGTTGGTTTCCGCGGACCCGGCTTCTACCTGCGGAACCAGGGCTTCGTCGAGGGCGGCAAGCGCCTGGCCGGCGTCGGCGCGGATGCCCAGGCCCGGACGGTTTGATTCAAGGACCCGCGGTTCGGCGTCGATCTGGATGATGCGGCCGCGGGGCTCAAACGTGAAGTAGTTGGACGTGACTTCACCGAGGGACGAGCCGATCACGATCAGGACGTCGGCATCTTCGAGGAGGTCCGTCATGTAGCGGTCCTCGATCCAGGACTGCAGCGACAGCTCATGGTTCCACGGGAACGCGCCGTTGCCGCCCGGTGTGCAGATGACCGGCGCCCGCAGCTTTTCGGCAATCGAGAGCAGCGACTTTTCAGCCCGGCCCCGCCGGGTACCGCCGCCGGCGATGATGGCCGGACGTTCCGCCGTCGAGAGCCATTTCACCGCTTCCCGGACCAGCTCCACCCGGGGCGGGTTGTCCGCCGCTTCGGCGAGGGCATCCTCCACCGGGGGCACCATGATGGGATCCAGGAGCACGTTCTGCGGGATTTCGAGCCAGACCGGTCCCTGCGGCGACGAAATTGCCTCGGTCCAGGCATCCTGGATGGCCGACGGGATCCCCGACGCGTGCTGGATCAGGCGCTGGCTCTTGGTCACGTTCGCCGCCGAGGCCTTCTGGTCATCGAGCTGGTGGAGCATGCCCTTGCGCCGGGCACCGAGCCCTTCGAGCGGGATCTGGCTGGCCACCACCACCATGGGAACGCCGGTGGCGTAGGCCTCCTGCAGGCCGGCGAGGGACGTCAGCGCACCCGGGCCGGTGGACAGGAACAGCACCCCCACCTCCCCCGTGGCGCGGGAATACCCATCCGCGGCGAAGGCACTGTTGTTCTCCACGCGCGAGGACACAAAGTGCAGGTTGCCGCGGCCCATGGCGTCGAACAGGCCGAGGGCGTGCTGGCCCGGGATGCCGAAAACGGTCTTCGCGCCGAGCGCCTCAAGGGT
>DASSIA010000232.1:0-4275 GCA_035692345.1 Arthrobacter sp.
CGCCCGAAGCGCTCCGAGGTTCCCGTAACCTGCGAAGAGCAGCTCGTCGTCGAATTCTACGCACGCTAAATCCCAGCAGCGTATCCAAAGAAGCCCGTGGCAAGCGCCACGGGCTTCTTTGTATGTAAGGTACTTGGGGGAGATCCGCGGAACGCATCAAGGCAGCGTGCGCGGAGGTAACGGATCCACGTCAGTTTCAAGGAGATGAACGTCTATGTCTGGTGGCGATATTGCCGGCCTGATCGCAGCGGGGGTGTTCGCGCTCCTGGTACTGCTTCTCGCTGTGCCGATCCTGAAGCTCGGCAGTGTGTTGGAGGAAATCCGGACTTCCATCCGCTCCCTTAGCGACGGCGCCACGCCACTGATGGACGAAGTCACCGCGACCGTTTCCACCACCAACCAGCAACTGAAGAAAGTCGATGGCATCGCCGCCAACGTTTCAGATGCGTCGGCAAACCTTTCCGCGCTGTCATCCCTCGTTGCCGCGACCGTCGGTTCGCCGCTGATCAAGGTGGCGGCGTTCAGCTATGGAGTGCGCTCAGCCCTCGCCAACCGCCGGAAGCCCGCACCCGGGCGCCGCAGCCGCTAAGCCACCGGAGCACTGAACATGAAACGATTTGTCTGGATGGGAATTGGCGTGGCCATTGGAGTCATCGCTTTTCGGAAAGTCACGGAGGCCCAGGCCAATCTGGGACCGGAGGGGCTGAACCGGGCCGTGGGCCGGCTGGCCGACGGCGTCTACGAATTCGCCGACGCCGTCCGCTCCGGAATGCGTGAGCGGGAGACCGACCTCCGGGCCGCACTGGGGGTCGACTCCCCGGCCGTTCCTACGCGGGACCTGGGCCGCCGCTAAACGCACGGGAATTAACGCGAGAGAATTAAACCAGCAGTCACCGTTCGCCGGTACTGCCGTCTGAGTCAACAAGTCATGCGCCGCACAGTGCGTGAACCAAGAAGGGTATGTAATCAGCTCATGAAGTCGCAGGAGATCACAAAGCGCTGGGTGGACTTTTTTGTCAGCAAAGGACACACCGCGGTTCCTTCCGCCTCGCTGGTCTCCAGCGACCCCTCGCTCCTGTTCACCGTGGCCGGCATGGTCCCGTTCATCCCTTACCTGACTGCCCGCGAGGAAGCTCCTTTCGCCCGCGCAACGAGCATCCAGAAGTGCATCCGTACCGGTGACATCGAGGAAGTGGGCAAGACCGCGCGGCATGGCACCTTCTTCCAGATGTGCGGCAACTTCTCCTTCGGCGATTACTTCAAGGAAGACGCCATCAGGTTCGCCTGGGAGCTGCTCACCAAGAGCGTGGACGACGGCGGTTACGGCCTGCCGCCCGAACTGTTGTGGGTCACCGTCTACGAGGAGGATGACGAAGCCAGGGACCTCTGGCTGAAGAACACCGGTGTCCCGTCCGAGCGGATCCAGCGCATGGGCAAGGCCGACAACTACTGGCACACCGGCCAGCCCGGGCCCGCCGGTCCGTGCTCGGAGATCTACTACGACCGCGGTCCCGCCTACGGTGCCGAAGGCGGCCCGCTCGCGGACGAGAACCGCTACGTGGAGATCTGGAACCTGGTCTTTATGCAGTACCAGATTGACAACGTACGCTCCAAGGACGATTTCGATATCGTGGGCGAACTGCCCAAGAAGAACATCGACACCGGCCTGGGCATGGAACGCCTCGCCATGATTCTGCAGGGTGTCGAGAACATGTACGAGACCGACCAGGTCCGCCCTGTCATCGACAAGGCTGCTGAGCTGTCGGGCCGGGAGTACACGTCGGCCGAAACACCTGATGATCCACACCACACGGACGATGTCCGCATGCGCGTCGTGGGTGACCATATCCGCTCTGCCCTCATGCTGATCGCCGACGGCGTGACACCGTCCAACGAGGGCCGCGGCTACGTCCTGCGCCGCCTCATCCGCCGCGCCGTGCGTTCCATGCGCCTGCTGGGCGTCGAAAAGGCCTGCCTGCCGGACCTGCTGCCGGCCTCGCGCGACGCCATGAAGGGTGTCTACCCCGTCGTTGACACTGACTTTGACCGCATCAGCCGGATCGCCTACGCCGAAGAGCGGGCCTTCCTGCGGACGATCGCCTCCGGCACCGCCCGCCTGGAGGACGCTGTGAGTGAGTCCAAGGCCGCCGGCACGCCGCTGTCCGGTGCGGATGCCTTCGCTTTGCACGACACGTACGGCTTCCCGATCGACCTCACGCTGGAAATGGCCGAAGAGGCCGGACTGAAGGTGGATGAGACCGGGTTCCGCGCTCTCATGCTTGAGCAGCGGCAGCGCGCCCAGGCGGACGCCAAGGGCAAAAAGGGCGGCCACGCCGACCTCAGCGCATACCAGGAGATGCTGGGGGAGGGCGCCACAGTCTTCACCGGCTACGACGAGCTCGACGGCGAGGCCCGCGTCCGCGGTATCGTCAGCGGCGGTCAGCGGGTAGCCCACGCCGCCACCGGCGACGAAATCGAGCTGGTCCTTAACGAGACGCCTTTCTACGCCGAGGCCGGCGGCCAGTCCGCTGACACCGGCCTCATCACCGGGGATGGCTTTGTTGTCGAGGTCCTCGACGTCCAGCGCCCGGTGAAGGGACTGAGCGTGCATAAGGCGATCGTCCGCGAAGGCGAGATCTCCGCCGACTCCCTGGTGCGCGCCGCCGTCGACCGTGAACGCCGCCACGCGGCAGAGCAGGCCCACACGGGCACGCACATTGTCCACGCTGCCCTGCACCAGATCCTTGGCCCGCAAGCCACCCAGCGCGGTTCCTACAACAAAGCCGGCTACCTGCGCTTCGACTTCGCCTGGGGCGAAGGCCTGAGCGCCGCAACGCGTTCGGAAATCGAGGAAGTCTCCAACCTCGCCATCCGCAACAACTTCCGCGTGGACACCAAAGTCATGGGCCTGGCAGAGGCCAAGGCGCTGGGCGCCATGGCGCTGTTCGGTGAAAACTACGGCAGTGAAGTCCGTGTTGTGGAGATCGACGGCGCGTGGTCCCGGGAGCTCTGCGGCGGCACGCACGTTGCCAACACGTCACTGATCGGCAGCCTGTCGCTGCTCGGCGAGCAGTCGGTCGGTTCAGGCAACCGGCGCGTTGAGGCGTTTGTGGGCATGGATGCCTTCCGGCACCTGGCCGCCGAGCGCGCCCTCGTGACGGAACTGACCGAGATGCTCAAAGTTCCGTCCGGCCAGCTCGCCGACAGGATCGCCAGCACGCTCAATAAGCTCAAGGCCACGGAGAAGGAACTCGACCGGCTCCGCAAGGAACAGCTCACGGCAGCTGCGGCCAACATCGTGGGCACCGCCCGGGATGCCGCCGGTATCCAGGTCATCGCGCACGACGCCGGCCAGATCGGCGGCGCAGACGACGTCCGCAACCTTGCCCTTGACCTGCGCAACCGCCTCGGTTCAGGAGCTTCCACCGTGGCAGTTGCCGGCGTCAGCAACGACCGCCCCATGATCCTTGTGGCCACCAACGAGGCAGCCCGGGCAGCCGGCGTCAAGGCCGGAGCCTTGGTGCGTCTCGCGGCAGGAATCCTTGGCGGCGGCGGAGGCGGCAAGGACGACGTCGCCCAGGGTGGCGGAACCGACGCGAGTAAGGTCGCACCGGCGCTGGCCGCCGTAGTGGACGCCATCTCCCGGCGCTAGGACCCCGTGACAGAATCCGCTGCAGCCTCCGGCTCCCCGCAGGGCATCAAACTGGGGGTAGACGTCGGCACTGTCCGTGTGGGCGTCGCCATCTGCGACCGGGACGCAATCCTGGCCACCCCGTACAAGACCCTGGACCGCAACGTCAAAAAGAATTCCGACGTGCGCATCATTGCCTCACTCGCGGGGGAGCTCGGGGCGGTCCAGGTCATTGTCGGGTTGCCCCGCACCATGAAGGGCGAGGAACACGCCTCGGCCAGGATGGCCGCCGAGTATGCGGAACTGCTCGCGGCGGAGCTTGCAGACCGCGGCCTCGACGTCCCTGTGAACCTGGTTGACGAGCGACTGAGCAGTGTCACCGCGCACCGGAACCTTCATGAAGCTGGCATGAGCAGCCGAAACCACCGTAAAGTGGTGGATCAGGTTGCGGCTGCCGGTATTCTCCAGCACGCCATCGACATGCAAAAGGCCAGGGGAACGGACGTTGGCAGGCGCGTGAGCGCGCCGCCCCGCCCGCGGCCATCCGGAAGCGGTCCGGCCGTTCAGGCTGGACATCATGCGCCGGACGACACCATCTCAGAACACGGAAGGCTAGAGTGAGCCCGTCCCATAACGACGACGCC
>DASSIA010000233.1:0-4822 GCA_035692345.1 Arthrobacter sp.
GTAGACACCGAAATCCCCTCTCCGATTGCCGGCATCATCGAGGAAATCCTCGTTGCCGAAGACGAGACCGCAGAAGTAGGCGCTCCCCTGGTCCGCATCGGCGACGGCTCCGGCGGCGGCGCAGCCCCCGAAGCTGCAGCGCCGGCTGCAGAAGCACCCGCGGCAGCAGCTCCTGCTGAAGCGGCGCCCGCACCAGCAGCTCCCGCTGAAGCGGCACCCGCAGCCGCACCCGCAGCGTCCGGCGGCGAAAGCCACGACGTCACCCTCCCCGCCCTGGGCGAAAGCGTCACTGAAGGCACCGTTACCCGCTGGCTGAAGGCCGTGGGTGACACCGTTGCAGTCGATGAGCCGCTCCTCGAGGTGTCCACGGACAAGGTCGACACCGAGATCCCCTCCCCCGTTGCGGGAACGCTGCAGGAAATCCGGGTCAACGAAGACGAAACCGCCGAGGTTGGCGCCGTCCTCGCCGTCATCGGCTCCGGCGCGGCAGCCCCTGCGGCCTCCGCCCCGGCACCTGCAGCAGCCCCGGCTCCTGCCGCTCCAGCCGCACCGGCACCCGCTCCCGCCGCACCGGTCGCAGCTCCGGCTCCGGCTCCGGCGGCACCTGTAGCCGCACCGGCACCGGCACCCGCCGCAGCTCCGGCACCCGCTGCCGAGCCTGCTGCCGGCGGCGAGTCCGGCTACGTGACGCCGCTGGTCCGCAAGCTGGCCAACCAGCACGGCGTGGACGTCGCATCGCTGTCCGGCACCGGCGTCGGCGGCCGCATCCGCAAGCAGGACGTCCTGGCTGCGGCAGAAGCCAAGGCCGCTCCGGCCCCAGCAGCCCCGGCCAAGCCGTCCGCCGCTCCGGTGGTTGCCTCCTCGCTGCGCGGCACCACGCAGAAGGCGCCCCGCATCCGCCAGGTCATCGCCCGCCGCATGCGCGAGTCCCTTGAGATCTCCACCCAGCTCACGCAGGTGCACGAAGTGGACATGACCAAGGTGGCCAAGCTCCGCCTCAAGGCCAAGAACTCGTTCCTGGCGCAGAACGGCGTCAAGCTCACCTTCCTGCCGTTCATCGCCAAGGCCGTGGCCGAGGCCCTCAAGCAGCACCCCAAGCTGAACGCTGCGTACGACGAGGACAAGCAGGAAATCACCTACCACAACGCCGAGCACCTGGCGATTGCCGTGGACACGGACAAGGGTCTCCTGGTTCCGGTCATCAATGATGCCGGCAACCTGAACCTGGCCGGCCTGGCCGGGAAGATCGCAGATGTTGCCGGCCGTACCCGCGACGGCAAGATCGGTCCGGACGAACTGTCCGGCGGCACGTTCAGCATCACCAACATCGGCTCGGTCGGCGCACTGTTCGACACGCCCATCATCAACCAGCCGCAGGTCGGCATCCTGGGCACCGGCGCGATCGTCAAGCGTCCCGTGGTGGTGGCCGATGAGAACGGTGACGACTCGATCGCCATCCGCTCCATGATGTACCTGTCGCTCACGTACGACCACCGCCTGGTGGACGGCGCAGACGCAGGCCGTTTCCTCCAGACCCTGAAGGCCCGCCTTGAAGAAGGCGCCTTCGAGGCGGACCTGGGACTCTAGCCCCACAGCAGGACCGAACGACGGCGGTGCACGCCACGGTGGGAAACCACCGGAACCCGTGCACCGCCGTCGTTCGTTAAGCATTGCCGCCAACGGGCCCCGCGTGGCTTTGCTACGCGACGTAGAATCTACTGGCTAAGCTGGGGCCATGACCATTCTCTTCAGCATCCTGGTGTTCTTGCACATCGTCGGCGCAGCAATGATCGTGGGCTACTGGATCGCCACCATCAAGGAGCCCACCGTCCACCCGCGGCAACGCGACGGCGCTTTCCTGCAGCTGCTCACCGGCATCGCCATGATGGGCCTCCTGCCCGTGCTCCACAATCAGGATCCAGCCGCATTCGGCGACCCCAACTACTTCAAGCTCGGCATCAAGTTCGCCATCGGTGTCGCTGTAGCCGTGCTGGCCGTGATCGGCGCCCGCAAAGTCAAGAAGGGCGAGCCGGTGTCCACCGGCCTCGCACACGGTGTTGGCGGGCTTGCCCTGGTGAACATCGCCATCGCCACCCTCTGGAACTGATCGCCCACTGAACCACTCACGACGGCGCTGCTCACCTCTCCGGGAGCGGCGCCGTCGCGGTTTAATCACCTTTCCTCCTGCGGTCACAATCCACTGTGAGCGGACAGCCCGTGCATGCGTGCACGCGAATCCCTAGGATGGGAACCGGCGGGGCCAGGCAACGGCCGGTCCCGGTTCGAACCGAGTTTGAGGAGTGGACATGGCAGCAATACGCACCGCACACACAGTATGGAACGGCGACCTGATGTCAGGATCGGGTCAGACCACGCTGGACAGCTCCGGCCTGGGCACGTTCGACGTCACCTGGAAGGCACGCACCGAAGCGGCCGGCGGCAAGACCAGCCCGGAAGAGCTCATCGCCGCAGCACACGCCAGCTGCTTTTCCATGGCCTTTTCCAACATGCTTGCCCAGGCCGGGCACGCCCCGGAGGAAGTTAACACCAAGGCGGACGTGACATTCGTTCCCGGCACGGGCATCACCGGCAGCCACCTGACCGTGTCCGCCAGGATCCCCGGCATCTCCGAAGAGGAATTCCAGCGGATCGCCGGCGAAGCCAAGACCGGCTGCCCCGTCTCCGGCGCGCTGGCCAGCATCGACATCACCCTGGAAGCGTCCCTGCAGTCCTGATCCCCGGAGGCGGCTGCCGCCGCTCCTGAGGCACTGAAGGCCCTGCCCCGCCCGGATAAACCGGGAAGGGGCAGGGCCTTCTTTGTCTTTGGTGCCTGGGCTCAGTCGCCGTGCCGGCGGGCCGGCAGCGGCGCGGGCTTCAGACGGCGGTAGCCTTCGCGCACGGGGGGCTTGTCGGTGGGGAGTTCCTGGATCATTTCCTTGAGCGCTCCGATCCCGTATTCCAGCTGCGGGTCCCTGCCGGCGGCGTAGGCGTGCGGCGGGTAGAGAACCTCGATGTCGGGGTCCACGCCGTAGTTCTCCACGGACCAGCCCACGCCGCCGCCGAACCATGTCGCATAGCGGGGCTGGGTCACGCCGGTGCCGTCGGCCAGGGAGTACCTGTTGTCGATCCCCACCACGCCGCCCCAGGTCCGCGTGCCGATCACAGGCCCGATCCCCCGCAGCTTGGCGACCTGGGTGATGATGTCGCCGTCGGACCCGGCAAATTCATCGGCGAGGATGATCACCGGACCGCGCGGCGCGTGGTGCGGGTAAGTCCGCGGACGTTCGCCACGCGGCATGCTCCAGCCGGTGACCTTCCGGCCAATCAGTTCGGCAACCAGCTGGGACGTGTGGCCGCCGCGGTTCCGGCGGACGTCCACGATCAGTCCGTCGAGGGCAGTTTCGGTGTCAAGGTCCCGGTGCAGCTGCGCCCAGCCGTTGGCCATCATGTCCGGGATGTGCAGGTATCCGTAACGGCCGCCGGAGGCCTCCCGGACAGTCCGGCGGTTCCCGGCCACCCACTCCTGGTAACGCAGGCGCTCCTCATCCTTGACCGGAACAACGGCGATGCGACGCTGCTCCCCCTCGCTGGCCCCATGCCCGGGTCCGTTGCGAAGCGTCAGCTCCACTGCCCGTCCGGCCGCGCCCACAAGTTGCATCGCGGGGCTCACCGTGGCGGAGAGCGGCACTCCGTCAATGGCCAGAAGCACGTCTCCGGCCACGGCTGCGGCGCCCGGCCGGGTCAGCGGCGACGTGGCCAGCGGGTCCGAGGATTCTCCGGCAAGGATACGGGTGATCTCCCAGCCTGCCGCTGTGAGGGCGAAGTCCGCGCCGAGCCGCCCCTGGCCGTTGCTGCCGTTTTCGGTAACGGCAGCGGGCCGGACATAGGCGTGCGAGGTGCCCAGTTCGCCGTGGAGTTCCCAGAGCAGGTCCACCAGGTCGTCGTGGGACCCCAACCGGTCAACGATCGGACGGTACCGCTTGTGGATCGACTCCCAGTCCTGTCCGGCCATGTCTTCGGCCCAGAAGAAATCACGCTGCAGGCGCCAGGCTTCGTCAAACGCCTGGCCCCAGACACTGAGCGGATCCATCATCACGCGGATGCGGCCCAGATCAACCTTGACCAGCTGTCCGGATTCCTCATCAGCTTTTGCGGCGGCGGGAACCACGCTGACCTGCTTGTCGTTGACCAGCACCACTTTTTTGCCGTCGCCGGAGAGCCGGTAGCTGTCCAGTGCCTCCACAAGCGTGGCGGACTTCCGGCGGGCCAGGTCGAACCGGACCAGGCTGGGGCGGGCGTCCTTGTCTTCCTGGCTAGCTTTGCCGTCGCCGGTGACGCCTGCCAGGGCCCAGTCCAGCCACAGCAGGGCACTATCGGTTGCGGTCAGTGCGGTGTAGTTGCCCTGCGGAACGGGGACACCGATGACCCGGTGGGCCATTCCTTCCGGATCCACGCGGACCGCGATGACTGCCGCGGCGTCTGCGTCCGTCCCGTCCGCGCTCTCCACGCCTGAGGCCTGCACCAGGTCAACGGCGGGACCAAAGGGCGACGGCGTTACGGCAGCCAGTGCCACCAGGTACGGCTTGATGGGGCTGGGGAAGGACAGGTCAAAGGAGTGCCCGTCGTACACCGGGTCGAAGCTGCGGTTTGACAGGAAAGCCAGGAACTTCCCGTCAGGCGTAAATTTCGGTGACTCATCGCAGAACCGGCCGTCAGTGACCTCGACGATGCCGCCGGCCAGGTCACTGGCGTTGGCCAGCCTGAGCCGGCTCCGGGAGCCGAATGAGGTCACGGGTTCCGACCAGGCCAGCCACTGCGAGTC
>DASSIA010000234.1:0-10744 GCA_035692345.1 Arthrobacter sp.
ACGGCCCGTGACGTGACCCAGATTGAAGTGCTCGAAACACTCCGGACCGAGCAGTGGGGCGATGTTGCCGTTCATTTCGGCGATGTGAAGGTGACAACACAAGTGGTTTCCTTTCAGCGCAAGGCCTTGATCTCGAACGAGATCCTGGGCGAGGAACCGCTGGAACTGGGCGCCCGGGACCTGTTCACCAAGGCCGTCTGGTTTGTGGTGGAGAACCGTTCGCTGACAGGGGCGGGCTTGATCGAGGCCCAGTTCCCCGGGGCACTTCATGCCGCCGAGCATGCAGCGATCGGCCTGCTGCCGCTGGTGGCTTCCAGCGACCGCTGGGACATCGGTGGAGTGTCGACGGCCATCCACGCCGACACGGGTGTGCCCACCATCTTTGTGTACGACGGTCACCCCGGGGGTGCCGGCTTCGCCGAACGCGGCTTCGACAAGGCAAAGGTATGGCTCTCCGCGACCCGCGACGCCATCCAGGCGTGTGAGTGCGAGACGGGCTGCCCGTCCTGTGTCCAGTCGCCCAAATGCGGGAACAAGAACAATCCGCTGGATAAGGCTGCGGCCGTCACGCTCATCGATGTCCTCCTCAAAGATGCGCGCGAGCTGGCTCCCCGCAGTGCGGAATTCCTCGCCACGACGGAACCGTTCAGCGCCGCAGCCGCTCAGGGCGGCGGTCCAGCCCGCGCCTGACCGGTGGCGGCACCGAGCATGGTCCGGGCATTCAATTCTGTCCGGACCGTGATGGTCTGGCCGGCCCCTTCAGTGCAGCCCACGATGGTGGCCGAGTGGCGGGCGGCCACGTCGGCGGCCGCTGCGCAGGGGTCTCCGGTCGTGATCCCCCGCAGGGCATCGGCCGCGGCAAGGGCCGCAAGGTCCGCCGCTGCCGCCGCCCTGCTCGCCATCACCGCGGACTGTGCCAACAGGAGCATCAGGGCCATCGCCATGATAACTACCATTGCCAGGCCCGCTGCCAGGACTGTTCCCGAGCCGCGATCCGGGTGGTCGTTGTACTTTCGCTTCACGCCAGTTCCTCCGCCGGGACCCGGACCGGTTCGAACAGCAGAGTAGGCGAGGCGAGCGGGATTTCACTCCGCGTGGCGGCCTTGGCTGTGAGCGTCCAGGGCACAGTTGCCCCCAACGGGCCACCCACCCTGTCAGCCACGGTGACGCTGAGCCACCCGCCGTCTGCGGCAATGGAGGCGGTTGCCGACGTCCCCGCCAGGGTCCTGACGATCCCCTGAACTGCCGCCGGGTCCTCGCCGCGGGCCAGCGCCCTGGCGCCGGCCCGCGCTGCCTCCTCGAGCCTGAGCTGGGTCACCCCGCTGGCCGCTCCGGCCAGCAGCAGGGCGAGCAGCACGAGGACCGCCGGCAGCGCCACCGCGAACTCCGCAGTCACGGCGCCGTGGGCACTCCCCTTCCCGCGGCTGCTCCGTCGGGATGAGACCGGCCCCAGGCTCATGGCAAGGCCAGCGCCGTACGGATCAGGTTCAGCAGAAATCCGCGTACTTCGTCGCTGCGGAGAATGAAGACAAGGAGCCCGGCGAAGCCAACAGCGGCCAACGTGGCTATGGCGTATTCGGCCGTTGCCATTCCGGCCTCTGAAGCTGTGATCCGGGCTCGGTACTTCACCGTCTCACTGGCCCGGGGGTACAGTTCCACAACGTTGTTGCCAGCGTCGCCGGACTGTTCCCCTCGTGGGCAGGTACATGCGGGCAATCCCGCGTCCGCAGGTGCGCCCGGGCTCCCGGCTGCGATGCCCGTCAGGTCAGAGTTGATGCCCCGGGCCTGGGTGGCGGACAGGCTGTTTTGGATGATGGTCATGGTGACGGTTTCCCTTCTGCGGTCCGGCCGAGTTGCCGGCTGCTTCGACTCTTCCCGGGTCCGCAAGGCCCGGTAAGTGCCACCATCCGGTAAGTGGATAAACGCAGGTTTGAGAGGGGTGTGGAGGACAGGACCAGGTTAGAAGCCCTGAGGCCTGGCAACACGCGCTGAACTGCGCCGATCCGGCCCTCAGCTGACATTTAGCGCTGCGAAAATGCCGTCCCATCTCTCTGTAAACGGCGATCGCGAGTAATGTTTACGGGTGTTTGAATCACGCCAACTTAGTGAGAACGTCAGCATGCGTGTACTGCGCCTGAGCGATGCGGCAGCGCTTGCCGCAGCGTATGTGCGCAACCGTGCGTATCTTTCACGTTGGGAGCCACTACGCCCTGAGGACTACTACACCGAGGCGTGGCAGGCTGGCGACATCGCGAGCCGCCTTGTTGCACATGAAGCCGGCGAGGGGTATCCCTTTGGTCTGTTTGCTGGCGATACACTCGTTGGCCGGTTCAACTTGGCCGGAATCGTTCGCGGCCCTTTCCAGAGCGCAGGGCTGGGTTACTGGGTGGACGGCAACCACGCAGGCCGCGGGCTGGCATCAGCTGCGGTCCGGGTGATAGTGGAAACCGCACGTGACGAACTCGGACTGCACCGTATCGAGGCGGGTACTCTCCTGAGCAATGTTGGCTCGCAGCGGGTGCTGCTGAAGGCGGGCTTCGAGCAGATTGGAATGGCGCCGCAATACCTGCAGATAGCCGGGACATGGCAGGACCACAACCTCTACCAAAAGGTCCTGCACGACTGACAATATGAAATGGTCCCCTTGGGTCCCCCTTCATGCTCATTGGGACCCGGACGGCACCAGCGCCAGCAAGACTGGAACAACGCCCAGGCAAATAAAGGCCGGGAGCGAGCACAGGCCCAGCGGAATGACCAGCTTCACACCGAGTGAGGCCGCACGTTTTTCCGCTGCACGGAACCTTTCCCGACGCAGCCTGGCGGCCTGGGCATACAGAATCGCGGACGAGGGTGCTCCCGTCAGGGCGGCAAAACCCAGTGCGCCCCGCAGTTCCAGAATCTCAGGAAGCCGGACTTCGGAACTGCGCCAGGCCGTCTCCCAGTCAGCCCCGATGGCGAGCGCAGACACCACCGGGCGCAGCGCCTTGCCGTAGTCCGTGGAGGCCGAGGCTGCGACCAGTTCCAGGGACCGCCCAATCCCTGACCCTGCGTCCAGCATCGCGGCCACGAGTTCAAGCATCATGGCGGTATCACGCAGTCCGCGTTGACGGCCACCATTGACATCCTCTTCATGGGGCGCGGGCAGACCGTCGCCCAACTCCCCACGAAGTCTGAGCAGCCGCTGTCGTAACCGGTTTGGCCCTGAAAAGGCAAGACCTGCGGCAGCCGCCAGAATCAGTACCAGGGCCAGGCCCGGAACAAGAACGTCCGTCATGGCGTACCGGCCCCGGCAGCGGCGTGGACCAGGCGAGCAGACCAGACTCGTCCGGCAATGGTGAGGCCCACCCCGGCTGCGAGCGCTCCGAGTCCCAGCGGCGTCCCGATCAGAATGGCCAGCGGATCGACGCCCAACGCCATTCCCAGGCCAAGCCCCATCAACGGAAGCCACGTCAGGAGACTGACTGTGGCCTGTGGCCCGGCGAGGGCGGTCTGCCGTGCGGCTTCGGCGTCGTCTTCCACCTCGAGCTGGGCCGCAAACCTTGCCAGGACATCAGCAAGCGGACAGCCGCTGGCTTCGGCAATGTCAAAACAGGCAGCCAGCTCGCACCAGATCCTTGCCTCCCTGCTGGCGGTGTGCGGAAACTCCGCCTGGACGGATTTCCTGATTGCCTCGGACACCGGTGCACCCCGGGATGCTGCTGCCCGGACGGCACCAAGCATCATCAGGGAACCTGCACTGAGGCTCGGGCCGCTGTGCCCCTCCGCGGGTGCGGTGGAACGGTCCGCCCTTCCTGCGAGGTCCAGCGGTCTGGAACCCTCCGCCGTTCCTGCTCGCTCCGTCGACGTGCGTGGACCGGCTTCGTCTGGAGCCGAAACTGGCTCCAAGCGGCCACCGTGAACCAGCCATAATTCGTCCCATAGCCTTGTCGGAGTCCGCCCGCCCTTGAGCAGCGCGGCAAGCTGCTGCACGACAAGGGTCAGTGACAGGTGGCTGGTGTCCTTTCCGGGGCGATGCATCGCGCGCCACGGCGCGGAGCGGACGCCGAGGCAAGCCCGACGGGCAGGGCCTGGCCACGGACTTCCCACGGCCCGCCGGAAGCGGCCTGTTGCACCTCCGGGGGGCCTGAACAGCAGAACGGCCGCCAGGACGAGGACCACCACCAGCACAGCAGTCACGCGGCGGCGCCCAGCTCGAGTGGCAGTCCCAGCCGCGGGCTCAAGGACTGCCAGGCGGGACCGGTGCCGAGCTGCCCTCCCCTGGTTTCCAAAGCCGGAACCACGGCGAGACCGCCCGGGCCGTCCTGCACCACGCCCACACACGCCACATGCCGTCCGTGGCGCGACCGCTCCACATGGACCACAACGTCCAGGGCGCTGGCCGCCTGCAGACGCACGGCGTCCTGGCCCATACCGGCCAGCGCACCCAAAGCGGTCAGCCGGGCCGGCACTGCGGTGGCAGTATTCGCATGGATGGTTCCGCCGCCGCCAGTGTGGCCGGTGTTCATGGCGGTCAGCAGTTCCCGGACCTCGGCTCCGCGGCACTCCCCCACCACCAGCCGGTCCGGCCGCATCCGCAGGGCCTGCCGGACGAGTTCCCCGAGGTCAACCTCACCGCCGCCTTCGAGGTTTCCGTGGCGGGACTCCAACGACACAATGTGCGGGTGGACAGGGTTCAGTTCGGACGCATCTTCGATCAGGACCAGGCGTTCGGCCGGGGAACACAGCCCCAGCAGCGTGGAGAGCAAGGTGGTCTTCCCTGAACCCGTGGCCCCGCTGATCAGGAAGCTCAGCCGGTGTTCAACCATGCGTTCAAGGACTTCCTGCACGAGGTGGCCGAACATGCCGCCAGCCGAGAGTTCGTCCATGGTGAATACTTGCTCCCGCCTGATCCGGACGCTCAACAGGGTGCCTGCCGTTGAAATCGGCGGCAGCACGGCGTGGACGCGGTAGCCGCCGTCGAGCCTGACATCAACGCAGGGGGATCCGTCGTCCAGCCGCCTGCCACCGGCAGCCACGAGCCGCGACGCCAAGGCCCGCACCTGCGCCTCCCCGGAAAAGGACACCCCTGCCGGTTCGATGCCCCGGCCGCGGTCCATCCACACGGAGTCCGGGGCGTTGACAAAGATGTCCGTGACGTCAATGTCCCGGGTCAGTTCCTGAAGCGGGCCAAGGCCGTTCAGCTCCGCGCTGATCCGTTCCACGGCGGCGAGGGAACCGGCAGTCCCCAGCAGCCGGCCGGTGGCCTGGACCGCCGCGGCGACCCGGGAGGGCGTGACGGGTCCGGCGTCGGCCATGACGGATTCACGGACCGATTCCAAGAGGGCCGAGTCCAAGAACCGCGGGTCAAGGACGCGGGCATGGCGGCGGCGCATCCCCGCAAACTGGTCCGGGGCAGGCGGCGGGACCGGCTGCCGTGCGCTCACGGCAGGTCCCCCACAGGGATGTCGCCGTCGAGCAGATCAAGCACCGAAGCGGCGAAATGCCTGACGCTCCGCCGTTTGCCCACGTCAAGGAGCCGCCCGTTTTCTCCGGCGGCCGTAACCCCGCGCAGCTCCGGAATCCGGCCCTGGACCGGCAGCCCGACGGCGTCCGCAATCAGTCCGCCGTCCAAAGCGGCGCCGGCCTTGCCCCGGACCAGGAGGGCTGCCTCCACCGGCGGAAGCTCGTGGAGCAGCCGGGCCGTAGCCACAGCGGCCTTCAGTTGCGCCGGCACAACCACCAGGATGCGGTCGCAGTCCCAGGCAAACATACGCACGGGCTCGGCGCCCCGGCCGATGTCCACCACCACCAGCTCATAACCACGCCGGGCTGCATCCAGCACGCCACCGGTGGTGGCGGCATCGACCGGAGCCGGACGGTCGCGGCTGCCCGGCCAGGACAGGAAAGAGAATCCGCCCGCGACCGGCAGTGAATCGGCAAGCTGCCCGGGATCGATGCTTCCGCTCGCGTCGGCCAGGTCCGGCCAGCGGAGCCCGGGCGTCTCTTCAGCAGCCAGGGCCAATTCCAGGCCACCTCCCCAGGGGTCCCCGTCAACCAGCAAGACGCGGACACCCAGCCCGGCCGCCGCCTGGGCGATCCAGACTGCGGCCGTGGTGGCCCCGGCCCCGCCGCAGCCCCCGGTGACGCCCAGCACCAGCCCTCCTGCCTCGGGCGACCTGGACCTGCTCAGGTACTCCGCCAGCCACGCAGCGGCATCCGGAAGCACTGCCACCCGCTCCGCTCCGAGGGCTGTGGCCAGGTGCCAAAGGCTGTCCCCTTCCCCGTTCAGACCCACCAGCACGGCAGGCGCCCGCCGCCGCGGCGGCAGCTCACGGACATCGCTCCCCACCAGCACTGCGGCCGCGGCGTCCCAGTATTTAGCAGCATCAGCGACGTCCGCCACCACGCGCAGCTGGCCGCCCGCGGCAGCCACAATCCGTTCCACTTCACCCTGCAGAAAGTGGTGGCCGGTGACCAGGAGAACCTCGGCAGCAGCATGGTCCGGCAGCCAGGCTCCCGGAGCCTGCCCCGGGGGCCTGGCACGGGACGGCTGCGTCGAAGGCCGCTCGGAAGGGGGTGGCGATAGCTGGTGCCTGCTCATGGAGCAACCCTCCCCCGCGCCACGGTGGAGGCAACAGTGGGAAGAACCCCTATGTGGACAACCGGCTGCAAACCCATGCCCCCACCACAAGGCAGAATTGGACCTATGTATCTGCTGCTCGCCGCCCATGCCCACGGCGCAGCCCTCCAGCAGCTCACCCGGGCCGGCGACCCGCACCCGGACCGCCCCGAACCGCGCCTCATCAGCGCCGGCGAGCTCGCCGGCGTCGTACGCCGCCTCGAAAACCGGCCCCGCGAGGCGCCGCCGCGCTGGATCTGGCACCGGACCCAGGACTGGTACCCCGCGCTGCTCGCGGCCGGGGTGGAACTGGACCGCTGCTATGACCTCAGCCTGTGCGGCAATATCCTGGCGTATTCGCAGTTCACCGCCCACACCGAATACGCGCAAAGCGCCGACAAGGCAACGCTGGACGATCCGCAAGAGCCGCCGCGCGCCCTCCAGCCGCCGCCCCCGCCCCCGGACCAGGGCGCCCTCTTTGGCGATCTCCGCCAAAAAACCCCGCGGCACACCCTGGCGGAGCTCCGCGGGGAATTCACAGCCCAGCAGGCGGCACTGGCCGACGCAGCCCCGGAAGGGAACAAACACAAGCGGCTCCAACTGCTGCTCGCCGCCGAATCAGCCGGCGCGATGATCGCCGCCGAGATGCAGCACACCGGGGTCCCCTGGCGCGAGGACCTGCACGAGCAAATCCTCGCCGACTACCTCGGCCCCCGCCCGCCATCGGGCCACCGGCCGGCGAAGCTGGAAGCCCTGAACACCGAACTGCGCACGCTCCTCAACTCCCCCGGACTGAACCCGGACTCGCCGCAGGACCTCATGCGCGCCCTGCACCGCAACGGCATCGAGGTCAAAAGCACGCGGCAGTGGGAGCTGGTGGAGTCCACCCACCCCGCCATCGAACCGCTCCTGGCCTACAAGAAACTCTCCCGCCTGCACACCGCCAACGGCTGGGCGTGGCTGGACGCCTGGGTGAACAATGGCCGTTTCCAGCCCGAGTACGTGGTGGGCGGCGTGGTGTCCGGGCGCTGGGCGTCGCGGGGCGGCGGGGCCCTGCAGATCCCGCGCCAGATCCGTGGCGCGGTCCATGCGGATCCCGGCCACAAGCTCATCGTCGCCGACGCATCCCAGCTGGAACCCCGGGTTCTGGTGGCGCTTGCGCAGGACTCCAAAATGGCTGAAGCAGCGCGCGACAAGGACCTGTACGCAGGCATCGCCGCCCAGGGTTTCGGCGGCGACCGCGCCAAGGCGAAGGTTGCCCTGCTGGGCGCCATCTACGGCGCCACTACGGGTGAATCCGGGCGCCTCATGCCGCAGCTGGCACGGACCTACCCGCGCGCCGTCGGCTTTGTGGAGCAGGCGGCACGCGACGGCGAGGCCGGCGGCACCGTGACCACCCGGCTTGGGCGGAGCAGCCCGCCGCCGTCGGAACAGTGGTTCAGGAGCCAGCGGTCGGCCACGGCGGAGGAACAGCGCCGCGCGGAGTCGATTGCCCGGTCCCGCGGCCGCTTCACCCGCAACTTTGTGGTGCAGGGATCCGCCGCTGACTGGGCGGCGTGTTGGCTGGCGGAATTACGACGGCGGCTGCGGGCCTTGCGTGCCGACGGTACCGTTGCGGCGGAGCTGGTGTTCTTCCTGCATGACGAGGTGATGGTCCATGCCCCCGAGGCCGGCGTCCAGGCCTGCGTCCGGGCCATCGAGGAAGCCGCCGCCGCCGCCAAGGACCTGCTGTTCGGCCCCATCCCGGTGGAATTTCCTGTCAGCGTGGCCGTGGTGGACTCCTATGACAACGCAAAGTAGCAAGTCACAGGTAGCCCCAAGTAACCTACCCGGGGGTAGCTGGCCGCGCGTCTGCTGTCGTGGTTACAGTCGGAGAAGCGACTGAAGCAGACGGTCAGAAATACATGCAAAGACGCATTCTTAGGGGAGGTCCGGCACATGGCGGGCAGGTTTGAAATACTTCGGATCAATGACGGGTGCTACCGGCTCAGGCTCACGGATGCACAGGGCAATACCGTGGCCCTCTCGCCCGACTTCAAGCATGTGGAGGCGTTGAAAGACGGCATCAACGCGCTGCGTGAAAACGCGGCCACCGGCATTGTTGTGGATCTCCGGCAGCAGCCACGCGCCAGCTAAGCCGGCGCACACACCCGGCACATGTCCGGCGGGCTCAGGCGCGCCGGACTACCTACCGGCTAGAAAACCACCTCGTGCAGTCTGGTGCGGTCCCACGGTACGGCCCAGCCCAACTGGTCGAAGAGACCATCCAGAATGATCCCGGTGAAGCCCCAGACCAGCACGCCGTTGACCGCGAAGGCCGGGCTGCTGAAGGTTCTGCCGCCACGGCTGACCGTGGCCGTCAACCGGTTGGCCGGGTCCAGCAGGTCACGGACCGGAATCCGGAAAACCTGGGCTGACTCGCCATAGTCCACCACGCCAACGGGCGACGGCGACGCCCACCATCCGAGCACCGGCGTCACCAGGAAGTTGCTTCGGGCCAGCCCGAGCTCCTGCAATGATCCCAGGACCTCCACACCGGCGGAGTCCAAACCTGTTTCCTCTTCGGCTTCCCGCAACGCGGCGGCCACCGGGGTTTCGCCCTCGTCGATGCCGCCGCCCGGAAACGCCACCTGGCCAGGGTGCGAACCAAGGGTGTGCGCGCGTTCCAGCAGCAGGACGTCAAGATCCGCCGCGGCCAGGGGTTCATGGGAGGCGGCCGGAACGTCGTCCAGCACCCCGAAAAGCATCAGGACTGCAGCCTTGCGGGCGGTGGTTTCGTCCACGGTCAAGGCCGCCCAGGCAGTGTTCGGGGCGGTGACGTTGCCGCTGTCCGACCTGCGCACCAGGTCGATCAGGTCCTCGCGCGCGCTCACGTGAGCCGCCGCTGTGATTCCATCCGGATTTCGGCGGCCCGGTGGGTCTCGGCAAGCAACCGTTCCAGCAGGTTCTCACTCCCGGGCGCCAGCTCGTATTTAAGGAGTTTGGCGGCCTTGACGGGATCGGTCTCGCCCAACCCATAGCTGGGGCACCAGTTAGCTACCGGACACGCACCGCATGCCGGCTTGCGTGAGTGGCAAACCCGCCGCCCGTGGAAAACCACCCGGTGGGAGAGCATGGTCCAGTCCTTGGGCTCAAAGAGCTCAGCGACGTCGAATTCGATCTGCACGGGATCTTCTGAGGTGGTCCAGCCGAAACGGCGGGCGAGCCTGCCGAAGTGCGTATCCACGGTGATGCCGGGGACGCCAAAAGCGTTGCCCAACACCACGTTCGCAGTCTTGCGACCCACCCCGGGCAGCGTCACCAGGTCCTCAAGCCGCCCGGGGACCACGCCGTCGTACTCGTCCACCAGGCGCGTGCTCAGCGCCAGCACGTTCTTCGTCTTGGCCCGGAAAAACCCGGTGGGCTGCAGGATCGCTTCCACCTCGGCGGGATCGGCCTCTGACATGGCACGGGCGTCCGGGTACCGCGCGAACAGGATTTTGGTCACCTGGTTGACCAGCACATCGGTGGTCTGCGCAGAAAGGACCGTGGCCACCAGCAGTTCGAACGGGTTCCGGAAATCCAGCTCGGCATGCGCGTAGGGATACTTCTCCGCGAGGGCCCTGTTGATCCGCCGCGCCCGGCGCTTCAACGCCAGCAAGGATTCCGGAGCTGCTGTGGACCGGCCTGCTCCGGGTATACGGGACATGGCCACGGGGCGGGCTAGCCGCGCTCGATGTTGCTGAGGTCGCGCAGCACGCCCACCCGGCCGTCGGTGTGCTGGACCAGGAATTCGTGGCCGCGGTCCTCCAACGCCAGCACCCAGCCGCCCGGTTCGATCACAAACGCGGGGGTGCCGGTCCGGGGATCCACCGCGGTGCGGTGCTGCGCCACGGCAAACCAGAATGCCTCATGCGCAGGGTGTTCGTCCGATTCTTCCGGCCGCGTGGCCGGATCCACGGTGGCGCCGATGGGCTCCACATTCCGTACCTGCTGGTGCACGGCGGTGGCCGCAGGTTCCGCGGCCGACTGGCGGGCCGGGGCAACCGCGTGCGCGCCGTCGTCGTGGGTTGCTGCTTCAGGCGCGGAGTCATCCGTCGCTGAGGCGGAAGGCACGACGTCGGCCGCTTGGGTTGCGGGGTTCGGGTCACCGGTGGCGGGGGCTGC
>DASSIA010000235.1:0-8886 GCA_035692345.1 Arthrobacter sp.
CAGGCCACCTGGTTCGGCATCATGGTGGGGGCCGTCTGCTGCCTGCCCTTCAGCGGACAGCTTGTGTCCGAGCTGCAGTCCGCTCCGTTGCCGGCAACACTGGGCCTGGTGTACCTGGGCGTCTTCCCCACTGCCATCGCCTTCACCACGTGGGCCTACGCGCTGTCCCTGATTGACGCCGGAAAGCTGGCGGCCACCACCTACCTGGTGCCGGGCACCACCATCCTGATCTCGTGGCTGCTCCTCAGCGAAGTCCCCGCCGTGCTGGGCCTGGTGGGCGGGGTGGTCTGCCTGGTGGGCGTGGGGCTCACGCGGAGGAGGTCCCGGTAAAGGGGATTCGTTCCACTGCCGTACCCGCGATGATCGGTGTGGCCAGGGCAACAGCCGGGGCCTCGAACCTGCTGACTTCCGTGAAGTCGAACCCCGCCTCGCCAATGGCCGCTACCGTGTCCCGGTTGAGGTGGCACCCCGGCGCCACGCAACGGCCCCAAAGCCGGTCCAGCCTGTCCTGCCAGCGGCCCGCACGGCCCTGCCCGCGGACATGCTCCAGCACCGCGAGGGTCCCGCCAGGTTTCAGTACCCTGCGGGCCTCCAGCAGGGCAAGCCGCTGATCCGGCACCGAGCACAGGACCAGTGTGAACACGACGCCGTCCGCCGCGCCGTCCGGCAGCGGCAGGTGCTCCGCATCGGCGTCGGAAACGTCCACGGGAACCGGCGACTCCCCCAGACGCTTGCCTAATCTGGCCCGCATGTAGCCGTCCGGCTCCACGAGGATGACCCGCTCAGCATTGCGGAAGTGCCGCAGATTGGCCCCGGTGCCTGAACCGACGTCCACCACAGTGCCCGTCAGACCGGAGAGCAGCCGCGCCCGGCGCGGAGCGAGCTCCCTGCGCTCCAGAGGGGCCGACAGCCTGTCGTAAACGGCGGCGAAAATGCGGTGGCGGGCGGACATCCGGCTCCTCACTGGGCGGTCAGGCATGGGTTTCAGTATGCGCGCCAACGTGGCTGCGGACTAGAGTCTGCTTATGCCCGCCAACCTGCCGCCCGGCCTGCCCATCATCCCGGACGGCCCGCGTGAGCCGCGTCCGTTTGAGATGTCCGCTGACGATTTCGAGGCCGCCGTCACGGATGCCCTGGGGCTTATCCCCGCCAAGCTTGCCGCTGCCATGGACAACGTGGCGGTGTTTGTCGAGGACGACTACGTGCCCGGCCCGGGCGATGATCCGGACACTGTCCTGCTGGGCCTTTATGAGGGTGTCCCCTTGACTGAGCGGGATTCATGGTGGGACGCCGGTTCATTGCCGGACCGGATCACCATCTTCCGCCAGCCCATCCTGGACATCTGCGTGTCCCGCGACGAGGTGATCCAGGAAGTGGCTGTGACTGTGGTCCACGAGATCGCCCACCACTTCGGCATCGATGACCGGCGGCTGCACGAGCTCGGCTGGGACTAGCCTTGTAGGCATGGGACACGACCACAGCCATACGCACGGGATCACGGCAACTGGCCGGCACCGCAAGCGGCTCATTGCCGTCCTGGCCATCACCCTGGCCGTGGTGGTTGTCCAGGTGGCGGGCGCGGCACTGTCCGGCTCCCTGGCCCTGCTGGCGGATGCCGGCCACATGCTCTCCGATGCGGCCGGCGTGACCATCGCGCTCCTGGCTGCCTGGATTGCCGGCCGGCCGGCCAGTGCCCAGCGGACCTACGGCTACCAGCGCGCTGAGGTGCTGGCCGCCCTGGCCAACGCGCTGATCCTGATTGTCATCGCGGTGATCATCTTCACTGAGGCCATCCGACGGATTGGCTCCGAACCCGAAGTCCACACGGACATCATGCTCTTTGCCGCCATCCTGGGCGCAGTGGCCAATCTGGTCTCACTCCTGATCCTGCGCGGCGCCCACGAGGACAGCCTGAACGTCCGCGGCGCTTACCTTGAAGTGCTGGGCGACCTGCTGGGCTCCGTGGCTGTCATCGTCGCGGCACTGGTCATCCTGTTCACCGGGTTCGAGGCCGCTGACACCATTGCTTCGGTGCTGATTGCCCTGATGATCCTGCCGCGGGCCTGGAGCCTGCTCCGTGATGTGGTGGACGTCCTCCTGGAGGCGACCCCCAAGGGTGTGGAGGTGCAGATGATCCGTGAGCACATCCTCAGCGTTGACGGGGTGGTGGACGTCCACGACATCCACATCTGGACAATCACCTCGGGCGTGCCGGTGTTTTCGGCCCATGTGGTGGTGGAGGACGGCGTCCTCAATGCCCGCGGTGCCGACCAGGTCCTCGACAAGCTCACCGCCTGCCTCGGCTCCCACTTCGACACCGAGCACTGCACGTTCCAGCTGGAGCCCGCCAGCCACTCGGAGCACGAGTCCCACCAGCACGCCTGACACCGGGGCGGCGGGGCTGGCACCCGGGCATCGGTGCTGACATTCGGGCGGCGGGGCTGGCATCTGGGCGACACGCCGGGACTTATGTGCCGGAATCACACTCTTGTTGTTTATGTTATTGATGTGACCAGTGTTGCCAATGTGCACATGCTCACGTAGCCTCGGACTGCTGGGTGATCAGCAGAGGGGCCTATTGTGCCGCCACCAGACCTCGCTCCCCCAGCCTGACTACGTGCGAGGTTCTGCGAATGGGTTTGACCGGATCCGGCCTGAAGGCCACCGTGCTGTGCACCGCCGTCGTACTTTTCGGCAGCATGGCCCTCCCCGCCCAGGCAGCGCCGCTGCCGCAGGCGCCGGCTGTCCAGCGGCCGGCGTCGCCGGAGCTTCCCACCCCGGAGGACATCGCGGCGGCCAAGTCCAATGAAAGCGCGACGGCGGCGCAGGTCACCGCCATCGAGGGGCTCCTGGCTGGCGCTGCCGATGCCCAGCAAACCACCTTCGCCTCGGCGATGGCGGCCAACAATGCATATGGCGACGCCCTGGTGGAATTGCACGACCGCAGAGCCACTGCAGACCTGGCCACTGCCAAGGCGAATGCCGCCATGAAGGAGCAGGACAAAACCAGGAAGCAGGTGGGCCAGCTTGCCGGCGATTTGTACCGCAACGGCGGGTTGAATCCGACGCTGAGCACGTTCGCCAGTGGCAACGGGGAAGCGCTGCAGCAGGCTGCGACCCTGGAAGCCATTTCGGCCAGCCGGAGCCGCGCTTTCACCTCTGCTGAAACGGCGGCAGCGGCAGCGCAGTCGCTCACCGCTGCCGCCCAGGACGCCAACCAGGCCGCCGATGACGCCGCCCGCACCGCCGAGGACCGCAAGGCCCAAGCTGAACAAGCGAACGCCACCCAGGTGAAGGCCGTGGCGGACGCACGTGCCCAGCGCACTGTCCTTGTGGACCAACTGGCGCAGTTGAGGAATACCACGGTGGCCCTTGAGTCGGCCCGCGTTGACGCACTGGACCGGCAGCGCGAGGAGGCAAGGCTCGCGGCCATCACGGCTGCTGCGGCAGCTGCCGCGGCCCCGGCCGTTCCGGTCGCCGCCGCGCCACAAGGGACTGGAAATGCGGCCTCGGCGGGCAACTCGACGCCGCCTGCCCCGGCTCCTGCGCCCGGACCCGGGCCTGTCCCGGCGCCAAACCCTGATCCTGCTCCTGCGCCCGCCGCGCCGCCGGCACCTGCCCCGGCGCCCGACCCTGCACCTGCGCCCGCACCCGCGCCTGCCCCAGCCCCTGCCCCGGCACCCGCGCCGGACCCGGCACCGGCACCGGGCGGTTCCAACGAAACTGCCATCTCCGTGGCAATGTCCAAGACAGGTGCACCCTACTTCTACCAATACGGCGGCACCGGGCCCTATGGCTTCGACTGCTCCGGACTTGTGCAAACGGCCTTCGCGGCCGCAGGCAAATACCTGCCCCGCACAGCTTCCCAGCAGTACGCCGCAGCTCCCGTGCACGTGCCCATCTCGCAGGCGCAGCGCGGCGACCTGCTCGTCTGGGGCTCAGCCCCGGGCTTCTATCACGTGGCCATCTACCTGGGCAACGGCCAGGTGGTGCAGGCACTGAATCCGGACGAGGGCATCGGCGTGACCCAGCTGAGCCGGATGGCCGGGATGCAGCTGTACCCTTACGCAGCCCGCTACTGAGCGGATCCGGGGCTCAAACCCGGGCTGTTCCAGGGTCAGGACAGGATGTCCTTGGTGACGAACCGGCCATAGGCGAGCGCCCCGAACACGGCCACGTAGCCTGCCTGCAGCACCGCGTTGCTGGCAAAGGAGTCCCACAGCACCGGCTGGCGCAGGATGTCAGCGAAACCGAACCAGTAGTGCGTAAACAGCCACGGGTGCAGCCACTCCAACTGCGGCAGCTGGTCTGCGATCTGCGACGCCACGGAAACAACCACGGTGGCTGCCATGGCCCCGACGGGGACCACGGTCAGGGTGGACAGGAACAGGCCGATCGCCGATAACCCGGCGAGGGACACCGCAAGATACGCCGCGATCAGCACCAACCGCAGCGCCGCCTGGGGAGGCTGGATCACGTCACCGGACAGCAGCGTGACCGGACCGATGGGAAACAGCGAGGCTCCGATCGCCGCCCCGGCAAGGGCAACCGTGACAGGTGCGGCCACGCAGAATGCCAACGCCCCGGCGTACTTGACCAGCAGCAGCCGGACCCGGCCTGCGGGAGCCACGAGCAGGTACCGCAGGGTGCCCAGGCTGGCTTCGCCGGCGATGGTATCGCCCGCCACCACGCCAATGGTCAGTGGCAGGAACAGAGGTACGGCCACCAGCATCGCCGTGACCGCCACAAACAACCCGTTCTGGGTGATCCGGTCCAGGAACGCCGGCCCGCGCCCGGGAGGAACGGATGACGAAAGCCGGACGGCGACGGCGATCAGCACCGGTATCGCGGCGAGCGCAACCAGCATGGCCGCGGTCCGCCGGCGCCGGAAGAGCGTCTTCAGCTCAGACGCCAGCAGGGACAGGCTGGACGCGGCCTTGGAGACACCTGCACCAGGACCGCTACTGCCCTCAGAATCACTATTGGGCAACGTCGAACCCCTCCCCGGTCAAGGCAACAAAGCGCTCCTCCAGGCTCTCCCGCTCAACGGAAAAGCCGCGGACCCGCACCCCTGCCGCCACGAGCTCCGCCACAATATCCTCCGGAGTCTCCAGCCGGGACGCAGCCGCGACGGCGGTCACCACATACCCGTCCGGTTCGGGGTTTGCCGCCTCATGGCTTCCCGCGGGAGGCATGCCCAACCGCAGCAGAACCCCGGTGGCCGTCCCGGCGTCGGGCGTTAACAGGCGGATCCGCGTCTCGCCGGCCCGGCGGAGTTCCGCCAGGGGACCCTGGGCCACGAGCCGCCCCGCACTCATGATGGCCGCGTGCGTGCAGATCTGCTCCACCTCCGCCAGGAGATGGCTGGAAACAAAGACGGTGGCACCGTCGGCGGCCAGGGACCGGACCAGGCTCCGCACCTCCCGTGTTCCCTGGGGGTCGAGCCCGTTGGTGGGCTCATCGAGCACCAGCAGGTCACGCGGCGAGAGCAACGCATTGGCAATCCCCAGGCGCTGCTTCATGCCCAGGGAGTACGCGTGGACCCGCTTGCCGGCGGCGTGCGCGAGCCCCACCCGCTCCAGCGCGGCAGCCACCCGGGCGGTCCTGGTAGCCGGGGCCGCCTGCCTGCTCGCCGCGTCCAGCCGGTGCAGATTGGCGGCGCCGGAAAGGAACGGATAAAACGCCGGCCCCTCCACCAATGCGCCCACACGGGGCAGGACCTGGTGCAGCCGCTGCGGCATCTGCTGACCCAGGACGCTGACGGTTCCGGCCGACGCCGCGGCAAGGCCCAGCAGCATCCGGATGGTGGTGGTTTTGCCGGAACCGTTGGGCCCCAGGAACCCGAATACGGCACCATGGGGCACGGCGAGGTCCATGTTGTCGACCGCCAACTGGTGGCCGAAACGCTTGGTCAGGCCCTGGGTCTCGATGGCCAGCCCGGCCGTCCCGTTCCCGGCGCCACCCCCAGCGGCCGTCACGCTGTGCCGGCGGCGGCCTGCAGCCGCTCCGGCGGGACCATCCCCACAAAGATCCTGCCGTCGTCGGTCAGCAGCACGTTGACCAGTGCGGTGGAGAGGAGCCGTCCGCCGGGCACGACGACGGCGGCCTGGGACAGGAGCGGATCCTTCAGTAAGGATTCAGTCAAGGCAGCCCCTTGCCCGTTGGGTGCCGCCGGGAACCCGATCACGGTTTCCCAGCCCTTGCCGGTCACCGAGGGTTTGGGTTGCGGCTGCTGCTGCCGGGGCGCTTCGCTGCCCGGTTTTGCCGGCAGCGACGGCACTGGCAGCTCCTTGACCGTGGCGCCAGGCGGAGCAACGAAGGTGAACACCGAATCGTCCGGGGCGGCCAGGGTCAGGCTGGTGAAGCCAACCTGAAACGCCGGTGCTGCCTGGCTGCGTGCCATCACCGATACCCGCAGGGGCATTCCGGTCTGGCCGTCGACGGCGATGACCGCCTTCTCAACCAGCGTCCCCTGCGTTCTCGGCGCCAGCACCAGGCTGTAGGCGGCCCGGCCGGCCACCTGCACGTCCGGGCCAACGGTCACTTCGGTGGAACTGTCCACTGCGGCGAGGAACTTACCGGCGAGGTCCTCAGGAGTAGGCACCACCGGGACCGGAGAGGGCAAAGAACCGGGGCCCGGCAGGGGCAGATCGCTGGCCACCGCGGGCAAGGCGAGGTGGGCGGCGCTGTTGTCCTTGGAGTTGTAGAACCAGGCGTCGCCGTCCCGCCGGATGGCGTCGCGCTCAGCCAGCCGGTCAATCACCTGGACCCGGATCTTCGTTGGCCCGTCCATATAGATCCGGGCGGTGTGCTCGCCGGTCAGCAACTCGATAATCGAGGCCGCCCCGCCTGCCGATACCGGCCCGGACGTGGGACCTGCTGCCGGCAGTTCCGGCAGCCCCAGGTTGGCGGACTGTTCGAGCGTGCCGGAGAATGACCTGGTGCTGTGCCCGCCCAGGAGGGTCAGGACCTCAGCCGGAGACTTTGGCGGCAGCGGATCGCCGGCCTGCGCCGGAATGGATCCCACCAGCACACCGGCGGCTATCACTGCGGGTACAGCTGCGGCAGGCACCCAACGCAGCCATGCGCTGTTCATGCCAGCCCCGCTTCATCGTTGGAGCCCATAAGTTCAGGTTACGCCTGGGGACGGCCGCGCACACCACTCTTCCGGAGATCATGCGGGGAACGGCCCGGTTACGAGGGCACCACGGTGCCCGCGCCGCCGTCGACCGTTATCTTCTGCCCGGTGGAGAGCCGGAGCGTGGCGTCCGGGACACCCACCACCGCCGGGATTCCGTACTCCCGGGCCACCACAGCGCCGTGGGAATTGGGCCCGCCCATCTCCATCACGAGTCCGCCCGCGGTGAGGAACAGCGGCGTCCAGCCCGGGTCCGTGGACGGAGCCACCAGGATCTCGCCCGGTTCCAAATGCGCGCCTTCAGGGTCCAGGATGACGCGGGCGGCCGCCGTGACAACACCGGCCGACGCCGGACTCCCGGTCAGTGCCCCCGGCACCGTGGATGCCGCAGCGTCGCCGGAGGGTAAGGCTTCCGGCTCCGTTCCGTCCGAGAGCAACACCCTGGGAATATGGCGCCGTTCCAGTTCCAGTTCGTATTCCTCCCGCCGCCGCGCCACCAGGCCGCGGAAGTCAGCCATTCCAGGCCCCGCCTTAAGACCGGCCTCCGCTTCGTCCAGGTCCAGGAAGAAGATGTCATCCGCGTCGGCCACCACCCCGGCGTCGGCCAGCGCAGCACCGGCCAGGGCCAGTTGCTTCCGCACTTCGGCCAGGCCCACCACCAGCTGGTATTTGGGGAGTTCGCGCAGCCCGGCGAAAAGCCGGGCCCGCCGCAACGCTGCCCGGACCAAGGCCCCGCGCAGCCGGCCCCGGCTCCGGGCCTCCGCGGCAAGACGGTCAACGCAGGCTTCGGCTTCTTCTGCGGCGTTGCTGAACTGGACGTCCGGCGCCAATGCTGAATCGGCCGGGCGGAGGTAGTTGGCCAGGACACCCAGGATGTGGGTGGGGTCATCGGACCAACGCGGCATGCCGACGTCGATCTCGGCCACGGCGCGGTGCCCGTACTGGCCCATAAACCGCGCCAGGCCTGTCTGCAGCGCCGCGGGCAGCTGGCCGGCACGGAAGTCCTGCGCCAGTTCGGCGGGTTTCCGGTCAGCCACGGCGGCGCGGGCACCGCCGTCGTTCTTAATCAGCTGGGCGAGGTGCCAGAGTTCCAGGTCCATCTCGGTGGTGACGTTGTTGGGCAGCCCGCGGAGCACAACCTGCAGGTCGTCCCACCGGCCGCCGCCGAGCAGTTTTCCGGCGACACCCAGCGCGGCGAAACCCAGCGCCGCCAGTGGCAGGACCGCCGGCACCACGGAAAAGATCCGGGTACCAAGCAGGTGTTCGGCATGCTCCAGGCGCTGCAGCGCAGTGGCTCCGGCCGGCGGTTCGAGGGAGTCGGCGAACTCGCGTGCCAGCCGGTTGGTGCGGCGGAGGGCGGCCTCCGGCCGGATGACGGCCCGGAGCATCGTCTCCGGCACCCGGGCGCGCACAGCCGCGGGCACCACGTGCCGCAGCAGGCCCAGCGGCGTCCGGCGGGTCACGGAAAACCGAGGGTCCTCGAACACCTTGCGCAACACCGTGGCCGAGCGCGCTTCCATCACGTCAAAGACCTTGGGAACGATCCGCCGGCCGGTGGTGCTCCGGGCGACTGCGGTCAGGTCGATGTACATCCGCTGGCCCGCCACGGCATACGGCGGCGGTCCCTTGCGCGGCTCGGGCACATCAAAATGCGCTGCCCGGGCCACCGAGGCGGCAATGAGGCGGAGGGCAGCCAGGCCCATGGGCGTGATGGGGCGGGTCAGGCCCTGCGCGAGGCTGAAGCAGAG
>DASSIA010000236.1:0-4345 GCA_035692345.1 Arthrobacter sp.
GTAGCTGAGTTCTGGCAGTACGTACTCGGTCACAAAATCCTCCAATGTCGTGGACGGTCTGTCCGGTTTGTAACACTTTCGATCGTGCATCCGGATGGCTGGCATCCGGAAGATTGGGTGAACGCTCTGATTCTAGGGGCGACGCTACTCGTCGAGCATTTCCGGCGTCACATTGGCATCCGTGCCGGGGATCCCCAAATCGATGGCGCGCTTGTCCGCCATGGCGAGGAGGCGCCGGATACGGCCGGCGATGGCATCCTTGGTCATCACGGGATCGGCCAGGCGCCCCAGCTCGTCCAGGCTTGCCTGCTTGTGGGCCACCCGGAGCTCGCCCGCATATTTGAGGTGGTCCGGGACGTCGTCGCCCAGGATCTCCAGGGCGCGGTCCACGCGGGCGCCGGCGGCCACGGCCGCCTGGGCGGAGCGCCGCAGGTTGGCGTCATCGAAGTTGGCCAGCCGGTTGGCCGTGGCCCGGACTTCCTTGCGCATCCTGCGTTCCTCCCACACCATCAGGGCATCATGGGCGCCCATGCGCGTGAGCAGGGCGGCAATGGTGTCGCCGTCGCGGATCACTACCCGGTCCACTCCCCTGACTTCCCGGGCTTTTGCCTGGATGCCCAGGCGGCGGGCGGCGCCGACGAGGGCAAGCGCGGACTCGGGTCCGGGGCAGGTGACTTCCAGGGACGACGAGCGGCCGGGTTCGGTCAGGGAACCGTGGGCCAGGAAGGCACCACGCCACACGGCCTCGGCGTCAGCGGCCGAGCCGTTGACAACCGCGGAGGGAAGCCCCCGGACCGGGCGTCAGCGGCCGTCCAGCAGCCCCGTCTGACGGGCCAGGGACTCGCCGTCACGGACCACCCGCACCACGTAGCGGCTGCCTCGGCGCAGTCCCCCGCCGGACACAACGATGATCTCGCTCTGGTGGCCGTAGACCTCGGCGATGGCTGCCCGGAGCCGGCGGGCCGTGGATGCCAGGTCAACCTCGGCCTCAATCACGATCCGGCCGGAGATGATGTGCAGGCCGCCGGCGAACCGCAGCATGGCCGAGACCTCTGCCTTGCGTACCGACGATTTCCTGATGTCCAGACGGGACAGTTCTTCCTTGACCGATGATGTCAGTGCCATGGCACCTTCCTAACTGTTCCCAAAAATGTCGTGGTACGCCGCGGCCAGACGCAGGGGGTCATGGACAGGTCGGCGGCCCGACGACCCCACTTTACCCAAGACCACCTCGGCACCGATCATCCCGGCCGCTTTCTCGAACTCCGTCCGGTCCGGCACCGACGCCGGGTCTGCCAGGACAACGTCGACGCCGAAGTCGGGGGCGTACCGGCGCAGTGCGTGGAGGTGGTCCGCGGCGGACATGCCCGCGGTCTCCTTGGTATCGGTGGCCAGGTTCATGGTGAGGCAGCGTTTAGCGGCCGTGCCACACAGGGCCTCGCGCATTTCCGGGAGCAGCAGGTGCGGCAGCACGGACGTGTACCAGGACCCCGGGCCCAGGATCACCCAGTCGGCCAACTCGATGGCCGTCAGGGCGTCGACGCAGGCCGGTGCCTGCTCGGGCAGCAGCCGGACGTGTTCCAGGGAACCGGCGACGGCGCAGCGCGCCTGCCCGCGCACTGTCTGCAGTACGGATTGCCCGTCCGGTGCAGTGACGCGGATGTCCCCTTCGATGGTCAGCGGGACGGTGGACATGGGCAGCACCTGCCCGCGGGCGCCCAGCAGGGCGCCAGCCCATTTCAGCCCGGCCACGGTGTCGCCGAGGAGCTCCCAGAGGGTGACGATCAGCAGGTTGCCCATCGCGTGCTCATCCAGGGAACCGCCGCGGCCCTTGCCGGGCTGGAACCGGTGCTGCATCACGTCGCGCCACGTGCGGCCCCAGTCCGTGTCATCGCACAGCGCGGAGAGCGCCATCCGCAGGTCCCCGGGCGGTAGGACACCGTACTCTTCGCGCAGACGACCGGATGACCCGCCGTCGTCCGCCACCGTAACAATGGCCGTCAGCTCTGACGTGAGCAGCCGCAACGCTGACAATGAAGCTGACAGGCCGTGCCCGCCGCCGAGTGCCACGACGTTGGGTCCTTTGTCCTGCTGGCCTGCTGCCGATCCGCCGGAAACGGGTATCAGCGGCAGCGGCCCCGTGAGCATCCCCATTATTCGCGGCCCAGGTCCCGGTGCGTGGTGGTCACCGTGACGCGGGGATACTGTGCCAGCTTTTTGGAAAGCTCGACGGCGACTGCCACTGACCGGTGCTTGCCTCCGGTACAGCCGACGGCGATGGTGGCGTAGTGCTTGTTTTCGCGCCGGTAGCCGTCCAAAACGGGCTCGAGCGCAAGAACGTATCGGTCCACGAAGTTCTTCACGCCTTCAGCCTCGAGGACATAATCGCTGACGTCCTTGTCCAGGCCCGTATGCGGGCGCAGCTGCGGGACCCAGTGCGGATTCGGAATGAACCGGACGTCCGCAACATAGTTGGAGTCCACCGGCAGGCCGTACTTGAAGCCGAAGCTCATGACGTTCAGCCGCAGGGCCACCGGACCCGTCTCGCTGAAAAGTTCCGTGATGGCCGTGGCCAGGCCGTGGACGTTGTAGGCGGAGGTGTCCAGGACGACGTCGGCGCTGTCGCGCAGTTCCTTGAGCACCTCGCGTTCGGCTGCGATGCCGTCAAGGATCCGGCCGCCTTCCTGGAGGGGGTGGGGCCTGCGGCCCTGCTCGAAGCGGCGGACCAGGACGTCGTCAGTGGAGTCCAGGAAAAGGACCCGGAAGGTAACCCCGCTGGCGGCGAGGGCCCCCAGCGCGGCACGGACGTCGGCAAAGAGACCCTTGCTGCGGACATCCATCACCACGGCCAGCCGGGGAATGGACTGCGGCGCATGGGAGACGAGTTCGGCGAGGGTCCCGAGCATCTGCGGCGGCAGGTTTTCCACGACATACCAGCCATGGTCCTCCAGCGCGTCAGAGGCGGTGCTGCGACCCGCCCCCGACATACCGGTGACCACCAGCAGTTCCGCTTCGAGGGGCTTGACCGGCGTCAGCCCGTCCTGCTCCGTCCCGGATTCCGCCGTTGAGTCTGCCATTCGTTCCGCCCCGTTCTGTCCAGATGAAGGCAGGCCGCCGCAAAGGCGGAAACCTGCGTTCCTTACCCTACCTAGGTTTCAAGGATTTCGCCGGTGGCCATATTTACCGCCGGAACAGCCTCGCCGCCGCCGTCCTCTGCGCTGAAGTGGGCCACGATGGCACCGGCAAGCGCCGGCCCGATGCCCTTGGCGGCCGTGAGCTCGTCCGCGGTGGCAGCTTTCACGCCCTTGACGGACCCGAAGTGGGTGAGCAGGGCCTTCCGCTTGGATTCACCCAGGCCCGGGACGCCGTCCAGCGACGAGACGGTCATGGCCTTGCCGCGCTTCTGCCGGTGGAAGGTAATGGCGAAGCGGTGGGCTTCGTCGCGGATCCGCTGCAGCAGGTAGAGCCCCTGCGATGTCCGGGGCAGGATCACGGGGAAGTCGCTGTCCGGCAGCCAGACTTCTTCAAGCCGTTTGGCCAGGCCCACCACATAGACGTCCTCGATCCCCAGGTCCGCCAGCGCCCGGGCGGCGGCGTTCACCTGGGGCTTGCCGCCGTCCACCACCACCAGGTTGGGCGGGTAGGCAAATTTTGCCCTCGGCGTGGCTGTCGTGGTGTCCAGGACCGCTGCTTCCGCTGCGGCGTCCAACGCGGCCTGGTGCCCTGCAAGGGCGGACGCCTCGACCTGCGCCGACTTGTCCTGCAGGTAGTGCCTGAAGCGCCGGGTCAGCACATCATGCATCGCGGCGGTGTCGTCGGCCGCCGCGGCCCCGGTGACGGAAAATTTCCGGTAGTCGGATTTCTTGGGCAGCCCGTCCTCCACCACCACCATGGACGCCACCACGTTGGTGCCCTGGACGTGGGAGACATCAAAGCATTCGATCCGCAGCAGTGCCACAGGCAGGTCCAGGGCTTCCTGCAGCTCCTGGAGTGCCTGGGAACGGACCGTGAGGTCGCCTGCGCGGCGCGTTTTGTGCAGTTTGAGTGCATGCTCGGCATTCTCGCGAACGGTGGACAGCAGCGCAGCTTTGTCGCCACGCTGCGGCACCCTGATCTCGACCTTGGCTCCGCGCAGGCCGCCCAGCCATTCCGTGAGTTCCGCGGCGTTGCTGGGCGCGACGGGCACGAGTACCTCGCGGGGCAGCCTTCCATGGCTGTCCCCGTCTTCGCCGTAAACCTGCTGCAGCAGGTGTTCCACCAGATCGGGGGTGGTGGAATCCTCCACCTTTTCAACCACCCAGCCGCGCTGGCCGCGGACCCGGCCGCCCCTGACGTGGAAAACCTG
>DASSIA010000237.1:0-15169 GCA_035692345.1 Arthrobacter sp.
CCCAGCTGTTCCCCCAGCCGGTCAACGGGGCGATGGTCAGCCAAGGTTGTCGTAGGCGTCGTTGATGTACTCGACCAGTGCTTCCTTCTCTTCAAGCGGCAGGAAGGATGCCTCGGCGGCATTCAGGGTGAGCTCCAGCAGGTCGTCCAGGTCGTAGTCGAAGGTTTCCACGAGGAGCTCGAACTCGTCCGTCAGGGTGACCCCGCTCATCAGCCGGTTGTCCGTGTTGATGGTCACGTTAAAGCCAAGCTGGTAGAGCATGTCCAGCGGGTGGCTTTCAATGCCCTCGCCGAATCCGGCGATCGCTCCGGTCTGGAGGTTCGAGGAGGGGCAGATCTCCAGGGCGATGCCGCGGTCGCGGATCCAGCTGGACAGGTCCCCCAAGGTGACCAGGCCGATGTTGTCCTCGTCGCTGCCTGCGTCGTCGCCGTCTTCGTCGTCGAACTCCACCATGATGTCCTCGGCGATCCGGACGCCGTGTCCCAGGCGCAGTGCCCGGCCGTCCACGAGGGCGGACTGGATGCTCTCGAGGCCGGCGGCCTCGCCTGCGTGCACCGTCGCGGGGAAGTTGTGCTGCGCCAGGTAGGTGAAAGCATCCTTGAACCGGGACGGCAGGAAGCCGTCTTCAGCTCCGGCAATGTCAAAGCCCACAGCACCCTTGTTGCGGTGGCGGACGGCCAGTTCAGCGATCTCCTGGCCACGGTCGGCGTGGCGCATGGCAGTGATCAGCTGGCCCACCTGGATTTCGCGGCCGCTCTCTGACACGGCGTCGACACCGGCTTCGAGGCCCTCCTGGACTGCTTCAACAGCCTCGTCGAGGGAGAGACCCTTCTGGAGGTGCTGCTCAGGTGCCCAGCGCACTTCGCCGTACACCACGCCGTCGTCCGCGAGGTCCTCGACGAATTCCTTGGCGACGCGGAACAGGGCCTCTTTGGTCTGCATCACGGCGACGGTGTGGTCGAAGGTTTCCAGGTACCGGACCAGGGAGCCGGAATTGGCCGATTCGCGGAACCACTCACCCAGGGCAACAGGATCGGTGGAGGGAAGCGTGTGGCCAACGGCCTCGGCCAGTTCGATGATGGTGGCTGGACGGAGACCACCATCCAGGTGGTCGTGGAGCGATACCTTGGGCAGGCTCTTCAGGTCGAAATCGATGGCAGGGGCAGCGTCAACAATAGGCTCAGTCACCTACCAAGACTAGCGCAGGGGTCCCCGGGCGAGCTTGCGAGTTTGGGGGGCGCGCTGGTCGCTGGCGCAGGAGCTCAGCTGGCAGGCTGTGATGGTTCGACGCCGGCCGTCGCTTTGGAGTCAGGTTCAACGTCGTGGGGATTTGCCGCTGCGGCGGCGTGGCCGGCGGCGTCCTTGCGTTCAAGGCGCTTGTGCCACCAGCGCAAAGCATGATCCACAAGAATGCCCAGAACCACGGCAAAAGCGATGGCGATCCCGACGCCCAGGAGCGGGTTGTCGTGCACCCAATGGCCAGCGAGGATACCTATCCCGATTGAATAGGCCACCCAGGTCAGACACGCAAGAGCGTCCAACACGAAGAAGGTCCGGTGCCGGAATCCGGTCTGCCCTGCCACGTAGTTCACAGCCACCCGGCCCCAGGGAATGTACCGGGCAGTGAAGATGAGCACGGCTCCCCGCTTGTCCAGCTCATAGTGTGCCCAGGCGAACATCTTCTGGACCTTCGGCCGCCGCATCCATTTCCAGCGGTCAGTGCCAATCTTGTGTCCCAGCAAATAGGCCATGTTGTCCCCGGCCATTGCACCGACCAGTGCTGTGGCGCCAAGGATCCACAGGTTGGGTTCGCCGCGGTGCAGCGACAGTGCCGAGAGGCCGACAATCGCAGTCTCACTGGGAAGGATCGTGGCAAAGCCGTCAATGAAAAAGAAGACCAGAAGCACGGGATAAATCCACGGTTGCCCGGCGGCGTGTTCAAGCATGTGGTTCATGAAATCCACGCGGGCATTGCTCCTCAAGGAAAGTCACACGATTTAGTGACGTAGGTCGCTCTTACCAGTGTCCCATGCCCGGGAAGCGGTTCGCTACGCACCCTTGCGCGGCGGCTGCGTTGGCGGATACGCCTGCCGTTCCGTCACCGGCAACTTGCCGCGGATGCGGTTAATAATCAGGTCAACGACAATTCCAAGGCCTACGGCGCAGACGACGGCGATGGCCGCGCCGAGCAGGTGGTTGTCTTCAAACCACTGGCCAAAGAACAACCCGACGCCCACTGAGTAGGCTGCCCAGAGCGTGGCGGAGAGGACCGTGAGGCCGACGAAGCGCAAATGCCGGTAGTGGGTCACCCCCGCGGTGAGATTGACTGCGACCCGCCCGATGGGAATGAACCTCGCCACGAGGATGAGCGACGCCGGCCGCTTCCTCAGCTCGTCTCCTGCCCACCGGAACCCGCGCTGCATGCGCGGTCCACGCATCCAGGCCCATCGCCGGGTGCCCACCCTGCGCCCGATGTAGTACGCAATGTTGTCGCCCGAGAACGCCCCGAGTCCCGCTACGGCCATCAGCAGCCAGGGATTGGGGACGTCAGCCGTGGCGGCCACCGCGGCCAGGCCCACCACCACGGATTCGCTGGGGATGGGCGGAAAGAACCCGTCAATAATGCAGCAGGCCAGCACAAGGAGGAGCACCCATGGCTGTCCGGCGGCAGCGAGGATGAAGTCGTTGATAGCCTGCATTGTCCCTATGCTATGCGGTCGATAATGAGCTGCTGAGCCGGGCGCGCCCCTTCCGGGGCAATCGTGACGGCATGCTCCAAGGCTTCCTTGGCGCGCGCGAACTTCTCCGGGGTGTCAGTGAGCAGTGTCATCAGTGGCTCACCGGCGCGGACCAGGGCTCCCGGCTTGGCATGCATGCGGACACCGGCTCCTGCCTGGACGGCGTCTTCCTTGCGGGCACGCCCGGCGCCCAGACGCCACGCCGCGACGCCCACCGCCAAGGCGTCGAGCCCAACAAGGACGCCGTCGGCCGGTGCGTAAATGACCTCGGATTCCCGGGCCACCGGCAGTTTGGCCCGCGGATCGCCACCCTGGGCTTGGATCATGCGGTTCCATACGTCCATGGCCCGGCCATCCTTCAGGGCGGAGCGGGGATCGGCATCGTGGACACCCGCGCACGCCAGCATCTCTTCGGCCAGCCGGACGGTAAGTTCGACGACGTCCTCCGGGCCCCCGCCGGCCAGGACTTCCACGGACTCTTCCACTTCGATCGCGTTGCCGGCGGTGAGACCGAGCGGGGTGCTCATGTTGGTCAGCAGTGCCACGGTGTTGACTCCCGCGTCCTTGCCCAGCGCCACCATGGTCTCGGCCAGTTCGCGCGCCCGCGCTTCGTCCTTCATAAACGCTCCGCTGCCCACCTTGACGTCCAGGACCAGGGACCCGGTGCCTTCGGCGATTTTCTTGCTCATGATCGAGGACGCAATGAGCGGGATCGCCTCGACGGTGCCGGTGACGTCACGCAGCGCGTAGAGCTTCTTATCCGCCGGCGCCAGTCCTGCCCCGGCCGCGCAGATTACTGCGCCAACGTCCTGGAGCTGCGCCATCATTTCGTCGTTGCTCAGGGCAGCCCGCCAGCCGGGGATCGATTCGAGCTTGTCCAGTGTGCCGCCGGTGTGGCCAAGTCCGCGGCCCGAAAGCTGGGGCACAGCCACGCCGAACACTGCCACCAGTGGAGCCAGCGGGAGCGTGATCTTGTCCCCCACGCCCCCGGTGGAATGCTTGTCGCTGGTAGCCTTCACACCGCCGTCGGGCCGCCGGAGGCCACTGAAGTCCATCCGTTCACCAGAGGCGATCATGGCAGCCGTCCAGCGCGAAATCTCTGCCCGGTCCATGCCGTTGAGCAGGATGGCCATGTTCAACGCAGCCATCTGTTCGTCGGCGATGACCCCGCGGGTGTAGGCGTCAATGGTCCAGTCGATCTGCTCGGGGCTCAGGACGCCCCGGTCCCGTTTGGTGCGGATGATGTCGACGGCGTCGAATAATTCAGTTGCCTGTGCCACTGGAGTCCTCCAGGTTTTGGGGACCAAATGCGTCTGGCAGCACCTGGTCCATGGTTTTGATGCCTTGGGTGGTCATGAGTTCCATGTCCGGCGCACGGAATTCGTAGAGAAGCTGGCGGCAGCGTCCGCACGGCATCAACACGTTTCCGGCGGAGTCCACGCAGTAGAAGGCGCGCAGCAGCCCGCCGCCGGTCATCTGCAGGTTTCCCACCAGGGCGCATTCAGCGCAGAGGGTGAGCCCGTAACTGGCGTTCTCCACGTTGCAGCCGCTGACCAGCCTCCCGTCCACGGTGAACGCCGCGGCCCCCACCGGGAACTTCGAATAGGGAGCGTAGGCATTGCGCATGGCGGCCGTTGCCGCCTCCTTGAGACGGCCCCAGTCGACGGCGGTTGAGCCCGCCCCGGTGGTTGAGGCCGGGGTGCGGTTGGGGTGCGAAACCCGATCCATGGCTGTCAGCCCTTGACGTACGGTATGCCGTCGGCCGCGGGTGGCCGCGATCGTCCCACCAGTCCGGCCACGGCGATGACCGTCAGCGCGTAGGGCAGCATGGCCATGAACTGGCTCGGAACCGGGGATCCGATGATGGTGATGATGCTCTGCAGGTTATCGGCGAACCCGAACAGGAGTGCGGCCAGGAAGGCGCCGATGGGGTTCCAGCGGCCGAAGATCATGGCGGCCAACGCTATGTAGCCGCGTCCGCCGGACATGTCCTTGCTGAACGCATCCACCGAGACCAGCGTGAAGAAGGAACCGCCGATGCCGGCAATGGCCCCTCCCATCAGCACGTTCCGGAACCGGGTCCGGTTCACGTTGATGCCCACAGTGTCAGCCGCCTGGGGGTGCTCGCCCACCGCACGTACGCGGAGTCCCCATTTGGTGTGGAACAGACCGACATAGACGACGATGACGGCAACGTACATCAGGTAGCCCACCAGGGACTGGTGGAACAGAATGGGTCCCACAATGGGGATATCCGCAAGGAACGGAATATCCACCGGTTCCAGCCTGCCGGGCTTGTTGAGGTGTTCGGGGTCAGCCGTCAGCAGGGTGGAGAACAGGAAGCTGGTCAGTCCGCTGATCAGCACGTTCAGCACCACGCCGACGATGATCTGGTTTACCAGGTACTTGATGCTGACTATCGCCAGGACAAGGGACACCAGTGTTCCGGCGACTGCCGCGGCCACCAAGCCCGCGTAAACGTTGCCGGTGATCGTTGCGACGACGGCGGCCGAGAAAGCGCCCAGCAGCAGTTGTCCTTCGATGGCGATATTGACAACACCCGCACGCTCGCACAGCACACCGGACAGCGACCCAAAAACCAGGGGAACGGCGAGCGTCACGGCTCCGGCAAGGAGGCCGCCGAGCGAAATGGACGGCTCGGCGTCACGGCCGCCGGCAACGATCCAGACCATGAATCCGGCAAGGAAAACCACCGCGAAAACGGCGCCCAGCCACCTGGGGATCCGGCGGTGCTGAAGAGTCAGGAAGCAGGTGTACGCGGCCATCGCCAGCAGCAGGACGGAACAGATCCAGCCCAGAGCCATCGACGGCGCGGTGATCTTTTCGACCCGGGCGACACCCAGGGCAGCCAGGCCCAGGACGACGACGGCCGCGACAGTGGCTGCAGGAATCCAGCGGTCGACATTTTCACCGCTGCGGCGCCTGTTCACCCAGAGGTAGCCCAGGTACGCGGCGGCGGCCAGTGCGATCACCAGCATGATCCACGCCGCCGCGGAGGAGGCGTTGGGATCGCGGGCCTCGGCAATCCGGAAGCCGGCCGTCTTCGTATTGGCCAGGAAGCCGAACAGGACGGTGCCGAGCACGGCCAACAGTCCCAGTCCGACGCCGGCTTTCCAGCTCACCAGCTCGGCGACGCGCGCACCGGAACCGGGCCGTCCCGCTGCCTGTCCGGGGCCTTCCGCTGCCTGCTGGCCGGCAGGAGGTTGGGTCGTGGCGCTCATGCTGCCGCTCCGCTCTTCACGCCGCCGGCCAGGGAACCGGCGGTCCCTGGCCTGGTGGACTTCTTCTTACGGGGATTGAGTCCGAATATCGCACGGACCAGCGGCGGTGCCGCGATGAACAGTACGATCAGCGACTGGATGACCAGGACAATGTCGATGGGTGTCTGGGTCTGGGCCTGCATGGCAACGCCACCGGCCCGGAAGGCTCCGAACAGGAGGCCGGCAAAGAAGGTGCCCCACGGCGTCGAGCGCCCGAGGAGGGCGACCGTGATGGCATCGAAGCCGATGGATGCGGCCACGCCGCCGGAAAGGTACTTTTCCGTGCCGGACACCTGGGCGATCCCGGCCAGGCCCGCAAGGGCACCGGCGACGGCCATCACCAGGATGGTGCTGCGGGCAACGTTGATTCCGGCGGTCCGCGCAGCGTTCGGGTTGGCGCCGACGGCGCGGAATTCAAAGCCGATGGTGGACCGGTTCAGCAGCCACCAGACGAATGCCGTGGCGAGGATCGCCGCAATGAACCCGGCATGCAGCCGGAACTGGGGACCCAGCAGCTCCGGGAACAGGGCGGTGGAGTCCAGGAACGGGGAGATGGGGTTCGTGGAACCCTTGCGCTGGAAGGCCGGGGTGGTCAACAGGAACAGCAGCAGGAAGTTGGCTATGTAGTTGAGCATGATGGTCACGATCACCTCATGCGCGCCCGTCCTTGCTTTCAGCAGGCCCACAACGCCGCCCCACACCGCGCCGCCGACCAGGCCGGCCAGGATAACGACCAGCAGGTGCAGGCCGACCGGCAGGTGCCAGGCGAACCCGGCATAGGCGCCAAAAAGGGCGCCGAAGATAATCTGCCCCTGCGCGCCGATGTTGAACAGCCCTGCACGGAAGGCCAGGGCCACGCCGAGCCCGGCGCAGATCAGCGGGGTGGCGACGGTCAGGGTCTCCGTGATCGGGTACATCTGCGCGGCGAGGTCAGCGCCGGCCCAATTGAGAATGGATCCCTGGACCAGGGCCGCGTACGGGCGGAACACTTCGGTCAGCAGGTCTCCGGGAAGTGCGAAGAAATAGCTGGATGCGGCGGCTACCTTGGGATTGGTCACCGCCATCAGGATGCCGCCGATCACGATGGCGAGAAGCACTGACAATACGGACACCATCGCGTTGCCGGTGAAGATCTGGTGAAGCACCGATTCGCCGCTGTCCCGGCCCCGCCGCTGCGTCGCTACCGGAACAGCGGACGGGGGGATCTGTCCCCCGGCGGTGTCGAGCACAACGTCGGAGATGGCGGGCCCGGGTTCGTTCAGCTTGGCGGGTTCCGCGGTGTGTTTGCCTGCCGGAGGCGCCGGCTCCGGGGTGGTCTGCTCAGACATGTCCTTCTCCTTCGTGGCCCGCGGGCTCCGGCGCTGCGGCCGTCGTCGGGCTGCTGTGGGCGTGGGCTGCGGCGCTGGCCGCGGCCTCGTCGGCGGGGACTCCAGCCATCATCAGGCCCAGCGCGTCGCGGGACGTCGTGGCCGGAACAATGCCGACCAGCCGTCCACGGTAGAGCACCGCGATCCGGTCGGCCAGCTGCATCACCTCGTCCAGTTCGGTGGAGACGATCATGACGGGGGTTCCGTGGTCCCGTTCGGCGATGACGCGCTTGTGGACGAATTCGATCGATCCCACGTCCAGCCCTCGGGTGGGCTGCGAAGCAATGAACAGGCGCAGCGGCCGTGAGAGTTCGCGGGCCAGGACGACCTTCTGCTGGTTACCCCCGGAGAGCGTCCCCACGGCCGCTGACACGGACTGGATGCGTACATCGAACTCATCGACCTTCTTCGCAGCGTTCTCCGCGATGACGCCGGGCTTCATTCCTACCCCCCGTGCGAAGGGCGCTTTGTCGTATAGGTCCAGGATCATGTTTTCGGCGATCGAGAACGTGCCCACGAGTCCGTCGAGCGTGCGGTCTTCGGGGACGAACCCGACGCCGGCTCCGAGGACGTGCTTGACGCTTCGGCCGAGCAGTTCCTCGCCGTCGAGGGTGATGGATCCCGAGACGTGCGCCTGGACGCCCAGAATGGCTTCTGTCAGTTCGGTCTGGCCGTTCCCCTGGACGCCGGCGATCGCAAGGACTTCACCTTTCGCGATGTCGAACGAGACATCGTCCACCACGTGCTGGCCGTTGTGGTCCACCACGGTCAGGTTCCGGACCGCGAAGGTCGTGTCCCCGGTCCGGGGCGCTGCCTTCTCGAGGGTCAGGCTTACCGCGCGCCCCACCATGGCGGACGCCAGCTCCGTAGGCGAGGCCGACGGCTCTGCCTGTCCCACGACCTTGCCGCGGCGGATGACGGTGATCGTGTCCGATATGGCTTTGACCTCGCGCAGCTTGTGCGAAATGAAGACAATCGACTTTCCGTCCCGCTTCAGCTGCCGGATGATATCCAGCAGTTCGTCGGTCTCCTGGGGGGTGAGCACAGCGGTGGGCTCGTCCAGGATCAGGACCTCGGCGTCGCGGACCAGGGCCTTGATGATTTCAACCCGCTGCTGGACCCCCACGGGAAGGTCTTCCACCATGGCATCGGGGTCGACGTCGAACCCGTACTGGTCCGAAATCCGGCGGATCTTCTCCCGCGTGGCTTCGAGGTTGAGAAGTCCGCCGGCTTTGGTGGTCTCATTGCCCAAAGCAACGTTCTCGGCGACGGTGAAGACGGGGATCAGCATAAAATGCTGGTGCACCATCCCGATGCCTGCTGCCATGGCGTCCCCGGGATCCTTAAAGACGACGGGTTTGCCGTCGACCAGGATTTCCCCTTCGGTGGGGTCGTAGAGGCCGTAGAGAACGTTCATCAGGGTGGATTTTCCTGCGCCGTTTTCTCCCAGCAGGCAGTGGACCTGCCCGGGCTCCACGACCAGATCGATGTGGTCATTGGCTACCAGGGACCCGAATCGCTTCGTGATCCCTCTCAGTTCGAGTTTCAAAACCCCAACCAATCTGTGTGTATGGACCTGCACCGGCTCGTTGTCGGCGGCAGGGCAACGGGTAATCACAGCCTAGTGTCCCCAGGGGTCCCTGAGGAGTGCGGGCCGGCAAGCAAACGCTGCAGGCAAACGCTGCAGGCAAAACAGGGCGCGCCGCCCTTCGGCCGAGGTAACGGCGGAAGGGCAGCGCGCCCCGCGGTGCGATGCCTATTTGGCCGGGCTGGACTTCGACTCGACCTTGACAGTGCCTGACACGATGTCCTTCTTCAGCTGGTCAAGCTCGCTCTTCAGATCTGCCGGCACGGCGGCGTCGAGATCGTGGAACGGTGCCAGGGCCACGCCGCCGTTGCCCAGGGTGCCGATGTACGGAGTCGCGTCGAACTTGCCGTCTTTGTCGTCCTTGATGACCGTTTCCACGGCTGTGGCCATGGTCTTCTGGACGGACGAGAGGATGACCGACTTGTAGTCAGGTGCCGTGAGGTAGCCATCGGAGTCAACCCAGATGAGCTTGGCGTCCTTGCCCTTGGACTTGGCTTCGAGGATGGCGCTGCCTGCACCGGATCCGACCGGGCCGGCTACGGGGAGGACAATGTCAGCACCCTGGTCCAGGAAGCCCTGGGTCAGGACCTTGCCCTTGTCCACCTGTTTGAAGTCGCCAACGAAGGTGCCGTCCTGCTTGTCCTTGTCCCAGCCGATGAGCTGGACGTTCTTGCCCTTCTTGCTGTTGTAGTACTTCACACCGTCGGCGAACCCGTCCATAAAGATGGTGACAGTGGGGATGTTGATGCCGCCGAAGGTCGCGACCTTTCCGGTCTTCGACGTCCCCGCAGCCAGGTAGCCGGCGAGGAACGCCGCCTGGGCAGTGTCATACACAATTGGCTTGACGTTCTTGGGGAAGGTGGGGTCGTTGTAGTCGATGATGGCGAAGTGGCTGGACGGGTTGGCGGTTGCGATCGCCTTGGTGGCGTCCCCGAGGAGGAACCCGACCGTCACGGTGAGTTTGCAGCCCTGCTGGACCATCGACCGCAGGTTGGGGTCGTAATCCGTGTCAGCCTTCGACTGGACGTGCTTCTCCTGGATGCCGAGGTCTTTCACGGCCTGCTGGAGGCCTTCGTAACCGGACTGGTTAAACGACTTGTCGTCGAACCCGCCCGAGTCGGACACCATGCAGGCGGTGTAGTCCGACTTGGTGGCGCTGCCTGAACTGCCGGACGTGGACGGAGCTGCCCCGCAACCGGTCAGTACCAGAGCCGCCGCACCCAGGGTGACGGCACCGGTCAGTGAACCGCGTTTGAACTTGGCCCGCAGTGTGTTCTTCAATTTTCCTCCAGGACGAAGCGAGTGATGAAGATTACTTTAGTGTCCGGGGCAACATCGCATAGCACGTCAGAGCCGGAACCGGGAGATTGTTGAGAATTTGTTACCTACCGGTAGCCACCTGCAGAACGTCATGTCCAATTCCTAAAGGCGAACCAGCATCTTGCCGGTATTGGCGCCTTCCAGCAGGTCCATAAAGGCCTGGGGCGCATTCTCCAACCCGTCCACAATGGTCTCGTCGTACCGGACCGAACCATCCGCAAGCCAGCCCGACATTCTCTCGAAGAACTCCGCGCTGTGCTGGCGCTGCCCGCCCACCAGGAAACCACGGAGCGTCAGCTGCTTGCCGATCGCCAGCGCCAGGTTCCGCGGGGCGGGCGTCGGTTCGGTGGCGTTGTACTGGGCGATTGCGCCGCACATGGCAACCCGGCCGCCCATAGTGAGCTCGGCCAGGGCGGCCTCCAGGTGATCGCCGCCGACATTGTCGAAATAGACGTCAATGCCGTTGCCGTCCGCGGCGGCCTTGAGTTGCTCGCGGACCGGCGCGTCGCGGTAGTTGAAGGCGGCGTCAAAGCCCAATTCCAGGAGCCGCTCCACCTTCTCCGGGGTTCCCGCACTGCCGATGACACGGGAGGCGCCCATGGCCTTCGCGATCTGGCCAACCAGTGAACCGACGGCGCCAGCGGCACCGGAAACGAACACCGCATCGCCGGGCTTGAACTCCGCGACCTTGAGCAGGCCGGCGTAGGCTGTGAGACCCGTCATGCCCAATGCGCCCAGGAACGCCGATGCCGGCGCCAGGTCCGTGCGGGCAAGGGTGGTTGCGTCGGCAGCAACGACAGCGAACTCACGCCATCCCAGTTGATGCACGACGGCGTCCCCCACCTTTCGCCCCTCGGCCCGGGACGCGATGACCTCACCAACGGCCCCGCCGTCGAGCGCTGCATCCAGCGCGAACGGCGCTGAGTACGATTTGACGTCGTTCATGCGGCCGCGCATGTAGGGGTCCACCGAGATGTAGAGGTTGCGGACCAGGACCTGGCCGTCCAGAAGCTCCGGCAGCGGCGACTCGGCCAAGCGGAAGTTTTCCGGAACAGGGCGGCCAGCGGGCCGCGACGCCAGCCGGATTTCACGGGTGGATGTTGGCAGTGACGTTGTCAGGCTCATGCTGCGAACTCCATGATCTTGATGTCCACCGTCATGTTTCCGCGGGTGGCGTTGGAGTAGGGGCAGATCTGATGAGCTTTGGCCACCAAGGCTTCGGCCGTGGCGAGATCCAGGGCCGGAACGGCGATCTCCAGTTCAGCGGCGAGCCCGTAGCCCGGGCCGTCCTCCAGTGCGCCGAAATGAATCTTGGCTGCGACGGCCGAGTCGGTCAGGTCTGCGCGCTCCTTGCGCCCCACGAGGCGAAGCGCCGAGTGGAAGCAGGCCGCGTATCCGGCGGCGAAGAGCTGCTCCGGGTTGGTGCCCTTGCCGTCGCCGCCGAGCTCCACGGGGCTGGCCAGGCTGACATCGAGCTTTCCGTCATTGGTGCGTGCGTTGCCGTCGCGGCCTTCGCCGGAGGCCAGGGCCTCGGCTGTGTAGAGAGTCTTCATGTGTGGTCCGTCCTGTTGGATGTGTATACCGGAAAATTCGTGGGTGGTCAGTGCGAGCTGTGAAGGGCTTCGGTAAGCCGTTCCAGGGTGGCGCGGAGCTGTTCGAGTTCTTCGCCTGAAAGCCCTGCAGCGTCGGCGAGGCGCTGGGGAATTCCACTGGCCTTGGTGCTGAGGGCGAGTCCGGCCGGGGTCAGGTGCACGGCTACACGGCGCTCGTCTTCCCCGGACCGGCGGCGCTCGACAAGCCCCATCGTTTCCAGGCGCTTGAGCAGCGGTGACAGCGTGCCCGAGTCAAGGCCCAGCTCCTCACCGAGCTCCTTGACCCCCTTCGGCTCTGATTCCCACAAAACCAGCATCACCAGGTATTGCGGGTACGTCAGGCCGAGGTCCTCGAGCACGGGCCGGTAGACCGCAGTTGCCGCGCGCGAGGCGGAATACAGGGCAAAGCACACCTGTCGGTCGAGGCGGGGGGCTTCAGTCATATCCTAAACAATAGGGCACAATTCAATTGTGCACAACTTAGTGTGCCGGGAATAAGCGCGAACCCACCGGACCCCACCCTGATATCGAGGGCAGAACCGCCAGTTCGCGCTTAAGTCCCTTAAAGGTCGCGGATGGTCCGGAGGGCTGCTGCCGTGAGGACCTGGATGCCCAGGCCCAGGGCGCGTTCGTCCAGGATGTAGTCGCCGCGGTGAAGGTCATATTCTTCCCCGCCCGGAGTCTTGGTACCCAGGCGCATCATCGCGCCGGGCCGTTCAGCCAGGAACCAGGCGAAGTCCTCGCCGCCCATGGACTGCGGCGTCAGTACAACGGCACCCTCACCGATTTCCGCGCGGGCAGCGGCCTCAAGGAGCGCAGTCTCGTGCTCGGAGTTGACCACCGGAGGCACTCCCCTGGTGTGTTCCAGATGAACGTCCACACCATACGGCGCAGCCACCTGCTGCACCACCTCGTCCAGGAGCTCGCCGGCGTCATGCCAGGCGTCCCGGTCAAGGCAGCGCATGGTCCCGGCCATGTATCCCGTTCCCGGGATGGCATTCGGTGCAGAACCGGCGTTGATCTGGCCCCACACGACGGATACGCCGCTGCGGACGTCCACCCGGCGTGACAGCACGGCCGGGACGTTGACCGCGATCTGCGCCAGCGCGAACACCAGGTCCTCGGTCAGGTGCGGGCGGGACGTATGGCCGCCGCGACCGCTCAGTTCAATTTTGATGGTGTCCGACGCGGACGTGATCGCGCCGATGCGCGTACCGATGCGTCCGACGTCGATCCTCGGGTCGCAGTGCAGCGCGAAGATGCGTGGCACACCCTCCAGGACGCCCTGCTCGATACAGGACAGCGCACCGCCGGGCATGGTCTCTTCGGCCGGCTGGAAGATGATCCGGACGGAGCCGCCCAGCGGGGACTCCTGGTGCATACGCTGCAGGACCAGTGCGACGCCGAGCATAGTGGCGGTGTGCACATCGTGGCCGCACGCATGCGTAACGCCATGGTTCTTCGAGGCAAACGGCAGCCGGGTTTCCTCGATGATGGGCAGGGCGTCAATATCACCGCGGAGCGCCGTGGCGATGGGGCCTTCGCCGATATCGACCGTGAGGCCGGTGCCTTCAAGCCGGCGGGGCGCCAGGCCGGCAGCCTCGAGCCGCTCCACCAGCTTGTCCGTGGTGCGGAATTCCTTGAAGGAAAGCTCGGGGTGAGCGTGCAGATCCCTGCGGAAGTCGATCAGTTCCGGCAGGAGCGGCTCCAACCACGGCCGCACTAATGCGGTGGGCTCGGCTTCAGTAGTGTAATTACGCACTCATTTACTCTAGCGAGCATGCACGGAATAGCGTCATCACGGCGGGCGCGTTACAGATTGTGCCGCGAAGAAAGGCTACAGAACGTCGGTGTCGCCACTTGCCTTCAGCGCGTCAACGGCTCCCTTGACCCGCTGCGCATGTTGCTTCGTGGTCACCAGGAGCGCATCCCCCGTATCCACAATGACAACGTCCTTGATGCCGATCAGCGCAATAACGCGCTTCGTGTCAGAAACCACCACGCCGCTGGCGTTTTCAGTGAAAACGCGCGCACCTTCGCCGATGACCGTGACATCGTCCACTTCCCGCGCACTGTTGAGCCGGCCCACGGAAGCGAAATCCCCGACGTCGTCCCAGCCGAAAGTGCCTGGCACAACGGCAACGTCGCCGGCAGCGGCAGCGGGCTCGGCCACGGCATAATCGATGGCGATTTTAGGCAGCGTGGGCCAGACGCGGGCCGTGACCTCGTCACGTTCGGGACCGTCCCAGGCCTCGGCGATCTCCGTCAGTCCCTTGTACAGCTCCGGCTGGTTGGCCTCGAGGTGCTTCAGCATAAGGGCAACGGGAGCCACGAACATGCCCGCGTTCCACACATACTCGCCGCTGTCCACATACTGCTGGGCAACTTCCTCGTCGGGCTTCTCCACGAACTCCACCACAGCCTGGGCGCTGGGCGCACCTTCGATGTGGAGTTCCTCGCCGGCCCGGATGTAGCCGAAGCCGGTGGAAGGGTGCGTGGGCTTGATGCCGATGGTCACGATCTTCCCGGCAGCGGCCGTGTGGATGGCTTCCCGGACGGCCTGCTGGAAGAGGTGGTCCGGGCTGATGACCTGGTCGGCGGCAAAAGAACCCATGATGGTGTCAGGATCCCGCTGGTACAGGATGGCGGCCGCGAGGCCGATGGCCGCGCCGGAATCCTTGGGCTCGCTCTCGAGGACCAGGTCCGAATCCTGGACTTCGGGCAGCTGCCGGCAGACGGCGGCCCGGTGTGCGGTGCCCGTCACCACCAGGACGCGCCTGCCCGCCAACGGCTCCAGGCGGTCATAGGTGGCACGCAGCAAAGTGCTGCCGGATCCGGTGAGGTCATGAAGGAATTTGGGAGCTGCTGCGCGTGACAGGGGCCAGAGGCGGGTCCCCACTCCGCCTGCCGGAATCACCGCTGTAAAGCGGTTAAGGGGTGAATCCGGGCTTGTCACTTTGTCTGTACTCATCACGGCTACTTTAGCTGACCGGCCGTGGGCTCCCCCTTCGGCGCTGTTCGGAGACCCCCGCAACGGCGGCATTGTGTGGCGTTAGTCTCAATTGGAGGCAAATCCCGGGCATTGCGGGTCACCAAGTCGCGCCTGAATTGAATAAGCTGTGAGCGAAGCCTAGATTTAGGCCTGAGCTACGAGTGCTCTCGCAGCAGGCGTTCCCCCCGCGTGGATCTCATGCCAGCGCCGCTGTGTTGCAGGGAGGTTTATCAGTGCCGACAAAACCAGCTGGCACCTTGTACCGCGGCCGTGAAGGCATGTGGTCCTGGG
>DASSIA010000238.1:0-6335 GCA_035692345.1 Arthrobacter sp.
CGGGCTGCGCCCCGCAGACGCGCCCTGGCCCGCGCACCCCAGCCAGCGTTGATGACGGCGACGACTGAGGCAGAAGCCCCGGCACCGGTGACCGCGATCGACCGTGCCATCACCGAGTATCTGCAACACATGGGCGTGGAACGCGGTCTGGCCCCGAACACGCTTTCCGCCTACCGCCGTGACCTGGCGCGGTACTCACGCTACGTGACGTCGGAGGGTTGCCAAGGCCCGGACCAGATCACCCGCCATCATGTGACGGGGTTCGTGATGGCGCTCAATGACGGATCCGACGGCGGCACGGCGCTGGGTGTCAGGTCTGCGGCCAGGACCGTGGTGGCCGTCCGCGGACTGCATAAATTCTGGGCGTTGGAAGGGCTTACGACGACGGACCCCGCCAGCGACGTCCACCCGCCGATGCCGGGCAAGCGGCTGCCCAAGGCCATCAGCGTGGACGAAGTGGCCAGGATCCTCGAAGCCGCGGGCGCGGACACCGCCACCGGGCTCCGGGACCGGGCCCTGCTCGAGTTTCTGTACTCTACGGGGGCTAGGATCAGCGAGGCCGTAGGCCTGGACGTTGACGACATTTCGTTGCAGGAAGCCGAGTCCGGACCTGCCGTGGTCCGCCTGTTCGGCAAGGGATCCAAGGAACGGCTGGTGCCGCTTGGATCCTACGGGGCGCGGGCCCTGGACGCTTACCTGGTGCGTGGCCGTCCGCTGCTGGCGGCGAAGGGCACAGGTACGCCCGCCCTGTTCCTGAACGCCCGGGGCGGACGGATCAGCCGGCAAAGCGCCTGGACCATCCTGAAGGCAGCGGCGGACAAGGCGAACATCACCAAGGATGTTTCCCCGCACACGCTGCGCCACTCCTTCGCCACGCATCTCCTTGAGGGCGGCGCGGATGTCCGCGTGGTGCAGGAGCTGCTGGGGCACGCTTCGGTCACCACCACGCAGGTCTACACCCTGGTCACCGCTGACACGCTCAGGGAAATTTACGCTGCCGCCCACCCGCGGGCGCTGGGCTAGCCATGGTGGGAGTGCCCGTGACCCTGTGCTTCCTCACCCGTGCGTCCGCCGGCGTGCCGCAGGTCCTGCTGGGCCTGAAGAAGACCGGCTTCGGCCGCGGCAAGGTGGTGGGCCTCGGCGGCCATGTTGAACCGGGGGAAACCGACGAAGAGGCTGCCTGCCGCGAAGTCCACGAGGAAGCCGGCATTGTGGTCCGCCAGGAGGACCTCCGCGACGCCGGCATGGTGACCTTTGACTTCCCGGCCCGCCCCGAATGGAACATGAGCACCCGGCTGTTCGTCGCAGCCCGCTGGAGCGGGGAACCCGCTGAAAGTGCGGAGATACTCCCCGAGTGGTTCGACGTCGGCAACTTGCCAGTCGACCGTATGTGGCAGGACGCAGCGCACTGGCTTCCCATGGCGCTTGACGGGTCCGTGCTGCGCCTTACGGTGGTCCTGAACGATGACAATGAGACAGTCCGGGAAGTGCTGGACTACTCGAGCCTCTGAGTTTTTGTCCAGATATTCGGCGTTTTGAGGCCCGTTTGATTGATTATCTGGACAAAAACTCCGGGGAATGCGCGACGGCGGGCCGGTCACCTTTTCGGCGGGTTCTAGCGGTCGTTGCAACACCCAAGATTTTTGGGAGTTGCAACGACCGTGTCGTCTTTAACGGAGAAAACAGGCGGGCGCAGGAAGTACACGCCGGAGCAGAAGGACCAGTTCTTTGCTGTTCTGGACCGGTGTGGGAGTGTGAGCGCGGCTGCAGCGGAGCTCGGCTTCAATCAGATGACGTGCTACCAGTGGGTCCATAAATCTCGGAGCTCTGAGCGGGTCCCACGGAATCTGCAGGCTGGACAGAGGAAATACACACCGGCGCAGAAGGCTGAGTTCTTCGTGGTGTTCGATCGCGTCAAGAGCACGACGCAGGCTGCCGGGGAACTCGGCTTGAACCCCGACACGTGTGCCGGTTGGGTGCGTAAAGCGGGGCTGAAAAGCTATGGAAAGCCGGGGACGGGTCCTCACCCCGGGCGGGATGAGTACTTCCGGCTGCGTAAGACCGGCTTGAGTCGGCGGAAAGCTGCCGCAGCGGTCGGGATACATCTCCGGACCGCCGAAGAGTGGGACCAGGGAATCCGTAAGTCCGGCGGCCGACGTATTTACCCTGATGGCCGAATCGTCGACTACAAACGTGGTGTGACGACCATGACCCCTCCCGCCGGCACCCTGGTCCCCGTACCGGTATCAGCGTTGGAGAAACCTATCGATCCGCGGTTCCTGACCGTGCAAGAGCGGGAGCTGATCCGGGATCTGCAGGCCGCCGGTTCTTCGATCAGGGCGATGGCCCACGCCCTTGGACGATCGCCTTCAACTATCAGCCGGGAGCTGGGCCGAAATGCCGATCCCCGGATGGGCTATCTGCCGCACGGGGCGCATCGGAAGGCTGCCGCCCGGCGGGCGCGGCCCAAGACGGCCAAACTCGCTGGCGAGTCGGAGCTGCGCGATTACGTGAAGGACAAGCTGCTCCTACGCTGGTCTCCGGAGCAGATCAGCCACACGCTGGTCGAAGAGTTCCCCGACAACCCGGAGATGCGCGTGAGTACTGAGACGATTTATCAAGCCCTCTATGTCCAGGCCAGAGGCGGACTCAAACGCGAGATACAGGCAGCGCTGCGCACCGGCCGGACCCGCCGCAAACCCCACAACACCGGCGAGCAACGCACCCCCAGGTTTGTGGACCCGATGGTCATGATTTCCGAGCGTCCACCCGAGATCGAGGACCGCGCCGTGCCCGGCCATTGGGAAGGGGACCTCATCACCGGCGCCTACAACCAGTCGGCGATCGCGACCCTGGTCGAACGCACCACCCGCTACGTGATGCTCGTCCACCTGCCAAATGACCACACCGCCGAAACAGTCCGCGACGGACTCGTCGCCACCATGGCCACCCTGCCGGGGCACCTGCGAGGCTCCCTGACCTGGGACCAAGGCGCGGAAATGGCAGCCCACCGATCATTCAGCATGGCCACGGACATGCCCGTCTATTTCTGCGATCCCGCCAGCCCCTGGCAACGCGGCTCGAACGAGAACACTAACGGTCTCCTGCGCCAATACTTCCCCAAGGGCACCGACCTGTCCGTCTACGGGCCTGAAGACCTCGAACACGTCGCGCAGGAACTCAACGGACGCCCACGCAAAACGCTCGGCTGGAATACTCCAGCCGAGCGTCTACGTGATTTACTACTAACCACCTAACCAACAGGTGTTGCAACGACCCCTAGAATCCAAGTTCGAGGTGACCGGCCCGCCGTCGTGCATGCCAGGGAAATCAGGGCAGGTGCCGTTCGTCCACGCCGTTGTATTCGCTCAGCGGGCGGATCAGGGAGTTGCTGGCTGCCTGTTCCATGATGTGTGCTGTCCACCCGGTGATGCGGCTGGCCACGAACAGGGGGGTGACCGTGGGGGTGTCGAATCCCATCAGGTGGTAGGTGGGGCCGGCCGGGTAGTCGAGGTTCGGCTTGATGGCCTTGGCCTCGTCCATGGCCTGCTCGAGGCCGTTGTACAGCCCCAGCAGTTCAGGCCGGCCGTAGTGGGCGATCATCTTGTCCAGCGCGGCCTTCATGGTGGGGACGCGCGAGTCGCCGTGCTTGTAGACGCGGTGGCCGAAGCCCATGACCTTCTTCTTCTGTGCCAGGGCGTCTTCCATCCAGGCCTTGGCCCGGGCGGCGGCCTCGTCCAGCGATTCCTCGGACCGGATGCCGATCTCGTCGAAGGTGTGCATCACGGCTTCATTGGCGCCGCCGTGCAGCGGGCCCTTGAGTGCGCCGATCGCGCCGGTCACCGCCGAGTGCAGGTCCGAGAGGCTCGAGGTGATGACGCGGGCGGTAAACGTTGAGGCGTTAAAGGAGTGCTCGGCGTACAGGATCATCGAGACGTTGAAGGCGTCAATGACCTCCGGGACATGGTCCTCGCCGAACGCCATCCAGAGGAAGTTTTCCGAGTAGCCGAGGTCATCCCGGGGCTCCACGACGTCCTGCCCCCGTCGGCGGCGCTGGTCGTAGGCCACTACCGCCGGCATCGCAGCGAAGAGATCCACTGCCTTGGCCATATTGGCCTCGGGCGAGGAGTCCTCGGCCAGGGGGTGCCGGGCGCCCATGACGGACGCGGCGGTCCGGCACACATCCATCGGGTGCGCGGTGGTGGGGAGCGCGTCCACGATCTGCTTGACTACCGGATCCAGAGCGCGGCCAGCGCGCTCGCGGGCCGAGAACGCGGACAGCTCAGCAGGGGTGGGCAGCTCGCCGTTCCACAACAGGAATGCCACTTCCTCGAAGCTGCATTTGGCGGCGAGCTCCTGGACGGGATAGCCGCGGTACAGCAAAGAATTGGTGTCCGGGTTGACCTTGGAAACCGCGGTGTAGTCCACCACGACGCCGGCCAGGCCCTTCTTGATATCAACAGCTTCCATGCTGTTCTCCTTCGTTCATTGGGCAAGCCCGGACGCGCCGGAATGCTTGCATCCCCTTGGTGGCTCCCGGGTCCTAGCGGACGCCGGGAATGTGGAAGTTGAAAACGCCGGTATCGAAGTGGTTGTAGGCCTCATAGTCCACAAGGTCATAAAGGCGCGCACGGGTGAGCATGTTTTCCACCTGTGCTTCCTGCGACCCTGTGGCCTTGATCGTTTCAAGCGTACGCTCTGCGGCGCCCATGGCAATGCGCAGCAGCGTCACCGGGTAAATGACCATGTTGACACCGACGCCCTGAAGCTGGTCGACGGTGAACAGATCGCTCTTGCCGAACTCCGTCATGTTCGCCAGGATCGGCACGTCCACGGCATCCCGGATGGCCTGGAACTCGCTGAGGTCCTTCATGGCTTCCGGGAAGATTGCGTCCGCACCGGCATCGACCAGGGCCCGAGCCCTTTCCTGCGCGGCTTCGATCCCCTCTACGGCGCGGATATCGGTCCGGGCCATGATGAGGAAGTTCGGATCCCGGCGTGCATCAGCAGCGGCGCGGATCCGCTTGGTGGCCGTGTCCAGGTCCACCACGTTCTTGCCGTCCAGGTGCCCGCAACGCTTGGGGTTGAACTGGTCTTCGATGTGGCAGCCGGCCAGGCCGGCGTTCTCCAGCTCCTGGATGCTGCGGGCCACGTTCATGGGCTCGCCGAAGCCGGTGTCCGCGTCCACCAGAGTGGGCAGGTCGGTCATGCGGGCGATCTGCCCGGCACGGGTGGCCACCTCGGTGAGGGTGGTCAGCCCGATGTCCGGCAGGCCAAGGTCGTTGGCCAGCACGGCACCGGAGACGTAGACACCGGCGAAGCCCTTTTCCTCGATCAGCCGCGCCGAGAGTGGGTTGAAAGCACCCGGGAACTGCTGGATGGTGCCGGACGCGAGCATCTCACGCAGCGCGATCCGCTTCTGTTCCGGGGTGGTCTTGGAATACAGCATCTGATTCTCCTGTGCGGGGTGGGTAGGGAGAGCTTAGAAGAGGCCGGCGGGTGCGTTGCTGAGGTCGATGACGCCCGGGGCGGCGGTGATGTTCAGCTGGTCGAGTTCACCCGGGCCCAGGTCCGGTAGGCCCTCGGCAGCGGCGAGGAAACGCTCGATTTCCTCTTCGGCGACCAGGCCGGCTGCCAGGGTGCGGAACTTGTTGATGTACTGCTGGCGGGCGAACGGCCGGGCGCCGAGCGGGTGGGCGTCGGCCACAGCGATCTGGTCGGTGATGACCGTGCCGTCGTTCAGGGTGATCTCCACGGATCCGCCGAAGGCCTTTTCCGCGATGTCCAGCGAGTGGTAGCGGCGGGTCCATTCGGCGTCTTCGACCGTGCTGACCTTGTTCCACAGCTCCACGGTGTCGGCGCGGCCGGCGCGTTCCGGGGCGTAGGAGTCCACATGGTGCCAGGAGCCGTCCTGCAGTGCCACGGTGAAGATGTACGGAATGGAGTGGTCCAGGGTTTCGCGGCTGGCCGTGGGGTCATACTTCTGCGGATCGTTGGCGCCGGAACCGATCACGTAGTGCGTGTGGTGGCTCGTCTTGATGAGGACCGATGCCACGTTGGCGGGGTCGGTCGCCTCCGGGTGTTCCTTGTGCAGCTTGCGGGCCAGGTCGATCCAGGCCTGGGCCTGGTATTCGGCGGAGTGTTCCTTGGTGTACGTGTCCATGATGGCGCGCTTTGCCTCGCCTGCCTCGGGCAGGGGGACCTCGTAGGACGCGTCCGGGCCATCCAGCATCCAGGCGATGACACCGTCTTCGCCTTCGTAGATCGGCACGGGGGAGGTCTGGCCGCGCATGGCGCGGTCCACGGCTTCGACGGCCATCTTGCCTGCGAACGCG
>DASSIA010000239.1:0-3567 GCA_035692345.1 Arthrobacter sp.
AGGGACGGAACCCAGTAGCGCTTCTTCTGGATGTTCGGATCGAACCGGCGCTTGTTGCGACGGTGCGAGTGCGAAATGCTGTGCCCAAAGCCCGGCTCGGCTCCGGTCACTTGGCAGTGTGCTGCCATGACTTCTCCTCAAAAATTGAATGTAATGATCCGCATATCTGCTGCAGGATCATGCGGCTAGGTGCGACCCAAAGTGATCAGGGTGAACGGTTAGTCACGCAACTTGAGCCCCTAACTACCGGCTACCCTGGAGAAAATTACCGGGCCACCGGAGCAATTGCGCACGCTCCGCGCACTTAGCGCTCACCAAGTCTACGAGTTCACGCAATTAAAGACCAATCCGGGCCCGGACGGTGTATAAGGGCACAGACCTCCAGCCGTGTTTTCATAGCTGGCACCTTGGGATTTTCACAGCAGAATGAAAGCTTCGGGGCTCATCGTAGGAGCATGACAACACAGCTCCGGCCGGCCACTCCGGCCCCAAACCGCTCCGGCCAAAATGGTCTGATAGCGCCGGGCCGTGCTGCCCAGGCAGGCATACTCAACGCGCAACACCGCCGGCGCCGCCTCCGCGGCGATGTCTTGACGGTCATCGCCTGGGCATCAGTGGCCGCAGCAGTGGCGTTGTGGCTGGCCGACGGCGGCGCAACAGTGATCAATTCGGCCGCCTCAGCGTTTACAGCGTTGGGGATCGTGGCGGGCCTGGCAGGTATGGACCTGGTCCTGATGATGTTGGTGCTGGCAGCCCGCATTCCGGTGGTTGACCGGACCATCGGCCATGACCGCGCCCTGGAATTCCACCGCAAGCTCGGGAAACCCTCCCTGTACCTGCTGCTGGCGCACGGGCTTCTGATCGCCATCGGCTACGGGATGGCGGAGGGACTGGACCCCGTCAGCGAATCGGTGGCCTTGTGGGTCCTGGTTCCGGACATGTGGCTGGCCTTCATTTCAATGGCTTTGTTCATCGCGGTGGTGGTCACCTCGCTGGTGGCCGTCCGGCGCCGTTTCCCCTACGAATTCTGGTATGTGGTGCACCTGCTCACGTACGCCGCCGTCGGAACCGCGATTCCCCACCAGTTCAGCGTGGGCGGCCTCTTCGCAGAAGGCAAGTGGCAGCGGTTGTACTGGCTGGCCATCTGTGTGGCCACCGGCGCGGCCCTGGTGTACTTCCGCATCATCCAGCCGGTCCGCGCCACTTTCCGGCATCAGCTCACGGTCAGCCGCGTGACTACGGTGGCCAGGGGCGTGGTCAACATCGAAATGACCGGGTTGCAACTGGATCAGCTCGTCGGCAACGGCGGCAGGTTCTTCATCTGGCGCTTCCTCGCACCCGGCCTGTGGTGGCACCCGCATCCCTTCAGCCTGTCCGCCGAGCCGCTGGCAGCCGGACCGCGCGGTGTACCCACGCTGCGGATCACCGTGCGGAATCTGGGCCGCGGATCAGCGCAGCTTGCCAGGCTGAAGCGCGGCACCAAGGTTGCGATAGAAGGGCCGTATGGACTGTTCAGCACTGCGGCCCGCACCCGGAACAAGGTGGTGCTGATCGGGGCCGGCATCGGCATTACCCCGCTGCGCGCCCTCCTTGAGCGCACGCCGTTTGCGCCCGGGGATGCCACTGTCCTTTTGCGTGGCCACAGCGAAAAGGAGCTGTACCTGGGAGCCGAAATCCTGGAGCTCTGCGAAAACCGGGGCGCCAGCCTCTTCCATCTGACCGGCCCCCGCGCGGCGCGGGATGAACACAACTGGTTGCCCGCCGGCGCCGTCCGGGACGGATACACCCTGACGTCCTACGCCCCCGACATTGCGGATTCGGACGTCTACATCTGCGGCCCCGCTGCCTGGGCCCGCAACGTGGTCGCGGCTGTCCAGGACGCCGGCGTCGGCGCGGACCAGATCCATCACGAAAGGTTTGACTGGTGAGAACAAGGGGAGCAATCTCAGCAGCGCTGGCCTCGGCCGGCATTCTCCTGGCAGGTTGGCAGGCCGGAGCCCACGTGGCCGAGACCGGCGGCACCGTGACGACGTCGGTCCCGACGGCGGCAGGGGCATTGGGCGCCGCCGGAGGGGCAGCCGGCACTACCGGTTCTTCAGGGTCGGCTGCTGCATCGGCCACACCCGGCCAGTCCGCAGCGTCCGGCGCAGCCGGGGCCTCCGGTGCCGCCGCAGCAGCCAGCAAGACCTACGCCGGCTCGGTAATCCAAACCCGCTTCGGCCCCGTGCAGGTCCAGATCACGGTGAAAGCCGGGGCGATCACGGATGTTTCCGCCCTGCAACTGACAAACGACAGCGGACGATCCGTCCAGATCAGCAACCGCGCGGCGCCGGTGCTGCGCACCGAAGTCCTGGCTGCCCAGTCGGCCAAGGTCAAGACCATCAGCGGCGCCACGGTCACCAGCAGTGCATATGTGACATCCCTCCAGGCTGCCCTCGATGCCGCGCACCTCTGAGAACCCCCCGGCCCGGATCGTCCTTAAGGCGAGAACGTTTCAAAGCATGGGAACCGTCATCAGCCTGACGATGCCGGTGGGCTCCCCCGCGGGAGGCAGCGGACCGGAGGACGAGCTCGCAGCGGCCGCCGCCGTCGTCGAACGCCATTTCCTGGAACTTGACCAGACGTTCAGCCTGTACCGGGCTGATTCTGAAGCGAGCCGACTGGCCCGCGGCGAATTGCCGCTGCGTGAGGCGTCGGCGGGCATGCGCGAACGCTACGCGGAGGCGAATGAATGGCGGTTGCGCACGGAAGGCGCTTTTACGCCGGAGAGGCCCGACGGCGTGCTGGACCTTTCCGGCCTCGTTAAGGCCTACGCGATCCAGGAAGCAGGGACCTCCCTGCTGGCGCTCGGACGCACCGACTGGTGTGTGAACGCGGGCGGCGACGTGCTGGTCAGCGGTTCACCCCACCCCGGGAGCACGGAACCGTGGGACGCCGGCATCGTGGATCCCGCTGACCGCGGCGTTCTGCTGGCCGGATACCGGCTGGGACTGGACCAGCGGCACGCGGCGTTGGCGACGTCCGGCTCCGCCGAACGGGGTGACCACATCTGGGGCCGGCCCGGGGATGCCTCGGCGTTTGTCCAGGTGTCCGTTGCGGCTGCGGACATTACGACGGCGGACGTGCTGGCCACCGCGATCGTCGCCGGCGGCCCGCGAATGCTGGACAGGGCCACGGACGGTTGGGACGTTGCTGTTCTGGCGGTCCGTGCGGACGGCGGGCTGCTGGCGACGCCGGGCTTCCGCAGCTAGGGGCTTCCGCAGCTAGAGCCGTGTGAGCTGGGCGTACCTGGGTGCCAGACCGTCGCCGGAGGACTTGCCGGTGACGCGGCGGACCACCCAGGGGCCGGCGAATTCGCGGACCCATTGGGCGTTGGCGCGGATGGCTTCGGCCCTGTTCAACTCGGGCACCGGGGTCATGGGCGGGACTTCGATCGAGTGCTCGTGCTCGAGGACGGTGAGGACCCGCCTGGCCATGTTGGCGTGCCCGGCGGCCGACATGTGCATCCGGTCCCGGGCCCACATGCCCCAGTTGTAGTACTCGTTGAAACGCCAGTAATCCACCAGC
>DASSIA010000240.1:0-6504 GCA_035692345.1 Arthrobacter sp.
CAATGCCGCAGCCCTGGTCCGCCCGGCGCCCGACGGCGGACTGGTGGTCATCACCGCGACGGAAAGCGTCGCAGTGGGCGCACTCCTGCGGTGGGACCCTGCCGGGTACGCCCGGCGCGAGCTGGAACTCCGGATGGAACTTCAGCTCCCGCCCGCAGTCAGGATCGCCTCGGTCACCGGCCCCCGGGCCGCCGTCGTGCATTTTGCCGGGTTGGTGGAGAAAGAGCTGGCCGCGGCCGGCGTGACCCTGCGGACCGCCGGGCCGGCGCCGCTGGTACTCACCGGCCCGCCCGCCGCGGCCGCCGGAGAGGATGCCCGGACGCTGCTGTTCTTCCCGTACGGGCAGGCAGGCGCGGTGACGCGGGTCCTGCGCGCCACCAAAGCAGCAGCCGCGGCCAAGAGAACCACGGAACCGGTGCAGGTGCGGCTGGACGGCGTGGACGTCCTCTGACGTTTCCTCCGGTGCCGCAGGCTAGTGGCGGCGCCGCGCCATGATGTCGTGGGCCACGTCCACCAATTGCTGCGCGGATTCGTCCCAGCTGAACTCCTGCGCGCGTGCCACGGAGCGGCGCGAAACATCCTGCCAGTGGGCGTCGTCGCGCAGTTTCTCCACGGCAGCGGCAAAGTCCGTGGGGGAGGCGGGATCAACGTAGGAGGCCGCGTCGCCGCCCACCTCGCGGAAGATGGGAATATCGCTGGCGACCACGGGTGTGCCCAGGGCCATGGCTTCCACCAGTGGCAAACCGTAACCTTCGGCGCGGGAGAGACTCACCAGCGCGGTAGTGCGCTTGAGGAGGACGGCATATTCGTCGTCCGTGACCCCGTTGTGGAAGACCACCTTGGCGCCAGGCGGCACCAAGGTCTCCAGCTCGGCCCGGCGCTCCGCGGTGATCCTGCTCAGCAGATGCAGGGTGAAATCCGGCAGTCCGGCCATTCCGGCCACCATCGTTTCCACGTTCTTATAAGGCATGAACGAGCCCATATACACCAGGGAGTGGTCCGCCCCGGCGGCCGGATCCCGCGGTTCCTGTGCCGGCTGGGGCGCGTTGCTGATGATCCGCACAGGCCGTTTGGTCAACCGGTACTTGGCCATCAGCGCCTCGGTGGTCCGGCTGATGGTGGCCACGGTGTCCGCCCGGTTCAGGAGGACGCGCTGCGGCCAGAACGCCTTGTGGTAGAGCCGCCACAGAATTCGCACAGGCGCTGGCAGGAATCCCGGGGGAGCGGGGTGTTCGTAATAGATGAGGTCGTGCAGGGTCAGCACCAGGCCGTATTTCCGCCCCCAGCTGCCCATGGTCTGCATGGGGCACACCACGACGTCGGCTCCGAGCGGATTGACCCGCCGGGCGACAAAGAGTTCCAGCGGGGACAGCGGGCTGTTAATCAGCGTATACGGCACATCCGGGAGCAGGGCCAGCTGGCGGGTGTCGCTGATGAGCATGGAGACGTCGGCCACCTTTGCCGTTGCGGCGATGAGGCTGGCCCCGTAGCGACTGATGCCGTCGTGGTGGTCGGTCCTGGTGAATCGTGCATCGATGAGAATCTTCACGCGGGGTGGTCCTTAAGGAAGCTGCGGATGAAACCGGCGGCCGGTCCGGGAGTCTCGTAGTGGATCAGGTGGCCGACGCCGGGAATGACTTTGAGGACTCCGTCCGGAAGGAGCGCGGCGAGGCGGCGCTGGTCCGGGAGAGTGGCGATCTCGTCCTTTTCGCCGGCAACCAGGAGCACCGGCAGGGTCAGCTTGTCCGCAACCTCGGACACGTGGCCGCTCACCGACGCCGTAAACGATTCCAGGAGGCTCTCCCGGTTGGCGAACGCACTGAAATAGGCGTGGTGCTGGCCGTGGATAAAGCGGCGCAGGTCCTTGTCTCCGGTCTTGGCCATGGCTTCACTCATCACCCGGACGACCAGCGGACTGCGCAGAAGTGCCAGGCCCAATGGGCGGGGCAGCCGCGCCGAGAGCCGATAGTAGAGCACGGCCAGCTTGGTCATGATTCCTTTGGGGCCCTCCAGGGCGGGCGCGGCAATGGGATTGATCAGGATCAGGGGCGTGACGGTTCCCGGGTGGGCGGCCACAAAATGGGAGGCGATGATCGAGCCGAAGGAGTGTCCCAGCAGGACGGTGTCCGGGCCCAGGCCCAGTGCGGCCATGAAGTCGGTGATGAAGGTGCCGTAGTGTTCCACCGAATGTTCCCCGGAGGTGAACGCGGCGGAGCTGCCGAACCCTGGCAGGTCCGGCATGATGATCCGCATGTCCGGCAGTTGGTCGGCCACGCGGAGCAGGCCATGGTGATCGCCGCGGAAGCCATGGATGACCAGGACAGTGCGGGTATCCGGTGTGGCCTGGACCGGTTCGTAGGTCCAGTACGCCACGGGGCTGCCGTTCAGCTCCAGCCCGGTGGCGAGCGTGCGGGCTGCCAGCCCGGGGCTGAAATATGAGGGCGCGGGGGATGGCGGGGAAGCGGCTGTTTTCATGACCCTCGGTCCTAGTTGACGTTGTCGGGGTGGGAACCTGTGCGTTGCCCGCGGTCAAGCTCCGCCACAGCTGCCATGTCTCGGTCTGAAAGTTCAAAGCCGAACAGGTCCAGGTTTTCGCGGATCCGGGCCTCTGAGCTTGCCTTCGGGATGGCGATGTTGCCGAGCTGGACGTGCCAGCGCAGGACCACCTGGGCCGGCGTCCTGCCGTGTTCGGCGGCCAGGGCCATGACCACGGGATCAGCCAGCACCTGACCGCGCCCCAGCGGGCTCCAGGCCTCGGTCCGGATACCCAGGCCGGCGTGTTTCTCCCTGAGCTCCGCCTGCTGGAGCCACGGGTGCAGTTCAACCTGGTTCACCGCCGGCACCACTTCGGCGGTCTCGAGCAGGCGGTCCAGGTGGGCGGGCTGGAAATTGCAGACGCCGATGGCCCGGACTTTTCCTTCGCGGTACAGCGATTCAAGGGCGCGGTAGGTTTCGCTGAACAACCCGCGGCGGGCACATGGCCAATGGATCAGGTACATATCCACGTAGTCCAGGCCGAGGTTGACCATGGACGTATCGAAGGCGCGCAGCGTTGCGTCGTAGCCCTGGTCATCGTTCCAAACCTTCGTGGTGATGAAAACATCCTCACGCCGCAGGCCCGGCGAGGATTCCCCGGATCCGCCGCTCCCGCCGTCGGAATTGACAGCAGAGCTGATTCCGCGGGCCACGCCGGTTTCGTTGCCGTACATGGCTGCAGTGTCGAAATGGCGGTACCCGGTGCCCAGTGCCATGGCCACCAGGCCTGGCGCATCCGCCGCCGGAACCTTGTAGAGGCCGAATCCCAACTGGTCGATCAGGACGCCGTTGTTAAGGCTGAGCCGGGGTGAGGTTTTCATAGCAATGACTCTACCCATTTGGCCACGGAACGCCGCCGAAGCTGACCAGCCGCCGCGCGGTGGCTTCATCCAGGATCAGATCGGTTGCCAGCCCCGCGGTCAGGGCGCCGCGCAGGCCGTTGATTTTTGAGGCCCCGGAAACCACGCAGATCCGACGCCGGACCTGCCGCAGCTGCGAGAGTGCCGGACCCGTGGACCGCTCGTTCAGGACGATGCCGTCAGACGATCCGTCACGCCGGAAGAAGACCGTGGCCACGTCACCCACCACATCCGAATGGGCGAGGTTCTTGAGGTCGGTTTCGTCCAGGTAGCCGCCGGCGTAGACGTGGCTGGGGTAGTCGGCGTCCACGGACCCAACCCCGAAGATGGCGATGCTCATCCTGGCCTGCAGGTCAAGGATCCGCTGCACGCTGCGCTCTTTCCACATGGCGGTCTTGGTGGTGGCGTGGTCAAAGAACGCCGGAACGGGGAACTGCTCCACCCGGGCCCCGTAGGCGCTCCCGAAGCGGCGCATGATGTCGCTGGCGTACGTGATGCCGGTGGTGTGCATGTTTCCGGCGCCGTTCAGCTGCACCACCACAGTGTCGTGGGTGATCTTCCGGGTGAGGTGCCTGCTGACGGCGCTGAGGGTGGAGCCCCAGGCGATGCCAATGATCGCGTTGGAATCCACCAGCGGGCCTATGGTGCGTGCAGCCTGGATGGCCACCCGGTCCAGGGTCTCCGCCTCATTGAGGGACTCAAGCACCGGTACGACGTGCACGTCCACGTTGTACGCGCGCCGGATCATGCTTTCCAGTTCGGGGCCGGTATCCAGCGGATTGCGGATCTGGATCTGGACCAGGCCCGTGTCGCGTGCCGCGGAAAGAAGCCGCGAAACAGTTGACCGGGACGTCCGCAGTTCCCTGGCGATCGCGTCCATCGTGAGGTCCTGGAGGTAGTACATCTGTGCAGCCCGAAGCGCATCCGAGTGCCGGGAGAGCGTCATTCCCGCTCCATTCTGCACGTTTGTGCATAGTGCTTGACTCTATTTTCCATTAGTCCAAACAATAGTTGAAGAACGATGCGGCGTCCTGCGGATGCCCGCACGCCAACAAAACCCAGGGAGCAGTGTTGGGACTCAAAAATTCATTCGGCCACAGCGGAGCCACGCCTGCCCGCAGCCTTGCGCCGCGCGCATCGGTACAGGAACTTCGGAAGCGTCCGCATGCCAGGGTGCTGATTATCGGCGGTGGCATCAACGGTGTGGGAACCTTCCGGGACCTTGCCCTGCAGGGCGTGGACGTGGCCCTGGTGGAGCGCGGCGACTACTGCCAGGGCGCCAGCGGGGCGTCCTCCCACATGATCCACGGCGGCATCCGGTATTTGGAAAACGGCGAATTCCGGCTGGTCCGGGAATCCGTCGTGGAACGCAACCGCCTCCTTCGGATCGCACCGCACTATGTGAAGCCGCTCCAAACCACCATCCCCATCTTCAGTACGTTTTCCGGCGTCCTGTCGGCGCCCCTGCGGTTCCTGACGCACAAGCAGCAGGGCAAGCCCAAGGAGCGGGGCGCCTTCCTCATCAAACTTGGCTTGAGTATGTATGACGCATTCTCCCGGGACGGCGGCACCGTGCCGCGCCACCAGTTCCGGGGACGCAGGCGCGCCCTCGCCGAGCTGCCGCAGCTGCACCCCGGAATCAAATACGCGGCCACCTATTTTGACGCCTCGGTGCACAACCCTGAACGGCTGACTCTCGATGTTCTCCAGGACGGCGAAAAAGCCGGACGTAACAATGGCGGCGCGGCGGGCGCAACCGCGCGGGCCAGCAACTACCTCTCACTTCAGTCGCTCGGGGGCGCTGCTGCCGCAACGTCCGGCACCACGGTCCGGCTCCGCGATGAGCTGACCGGTGAACTGTTCGATTTCACCGCTGATGTCATCGTGAACACCACCGGCGCCTGGGTGGACCTGACCAACGAAGCCGTGGGGGCGGCGTCGGCCTTTATGGGCGGTACCAAGGGATCGCACATTGTGCTGGACCACCCGGACCTGCTCGAGGCCTGCAAAGGCCGGGAGATCTTCTTTGAACACACAGACGGCCGGATCGTCCTCATTTATCCCCTGGGGGACCGTGTCCTGGTAGGGACCACCGACGTTGATGCGGACATGACGCAGGACGCGGTGTGCACGGAGGAAGAGATCGGGTATTTCTTCGACCTGATCGGCCATGTCTTTCCCGGCATCAGCGTGCACCGCGAACAGATCGTCTACACGTTCTCCGGGGTCCGGCCCCTGCCACGGCACGACGCCACCGCACCGGGGTTCGTCTCCCGCGACTACAGGATCGAACGGCGCATGCCGGACGCCGCGGCACCCGGGGGAGCGGCCGCCGTCGTACTCAGCCTCGTGGGTGGCAAGTGGACCACTTTCCGGGCGCTGGCCGAGCATATGGCAAACGACGTCCTTGCCGAACTTGGCCTGGAACGGAAGGTCTCGACGGCGAAGCTCGCCATTGGGGGCGGCGCAGGCTTTCCGAAGGACGACGCCGGGGTCCAGAAGTGGATCAAGTCCCACATGGGCGCCGGCCGTGACGCTGACCGCACAGCCCTCCTGCTCACCCGCTACGGCACCCGGGCGGCAGACGTGATCAGCTACCTGGATGCCGGTCCGGACAGGCTCCTGCACTCCACCCGGGAACTCAGCGTCCGCGAACTGGAATTCATGGCCGGCCAGGAGCAGATCGGGCACCTCATAGATGTGCTCATCCGGCGCACGTCGCTGGCGTTCCGGGGGTTGGTCACCGGCGAACTCCTGGTTGAAGTGGCTGATGTCCTCGCCGCTCCGCTCGGCTGGGACGCCGCCGCCCGGGCGGACGAAATCAACCGCGCAAAGGATGTGCTGGAGCGTTTCCACCGGGTACAGATCCACAGCCTGGTCTCATAGCCTGACCAGGCTGGCGCCGGGGCGTCAAACCCGCTCCGGCTGAACGGTCCTTCAAACCCGCGAAGGACCGACAACAGAAAATAGAGGAGTCAATGATGTCTCTTGGAATTGTTTTTCTTTCCGAAGTCTTCGGAACGGCGATGCTCACCCTGCTGGGTTGCGGCGTCGTGGCCAACGTTGCCCTGAAGGGCACCAAAGGCAACAGCGGCGGGTTCCTGATGGT
>DASSIA010000241.1:0-9641 GCA_035692345.1 Arthrobacter sp.
AGCGCGGTGCCGATTCCGAACAGCAAAAGTACACCAGCGACAAACGCAGTCAACAAAGCAAGGACACCAACAAGGGCGATCCCGGCTCTGCCATAGCGGATCCGGAAGGCGCCGCCCGTCGTCGCACTTCCGGACGTTTCCGTTGCGGTTTCGGGGCTCTTCCTGATCTCCATGGTTTTCTCCTGCCGGGCGGTGATGTTCAATACCGTCCCGGCTCTCTGGTCCGATGATTCAATGGCTGGTACTTCCGCCAGGAAGTCGCCAGCGGCCTGGGCCTGGTGCCGGCGGTTCCGCAGGACGTAGGGCGCAACCCATACGATCCAGAGCACAACGGCAACCACAAGGATCACAGAGCTGCTTAGGGGGAAGTCCACAATCAAAACCGTATGAGCTTTACGGCAGCGGCCCCCGCATTAGCCACGGTGTGTCGCGGGCAACGTGGCAATTCATTGGATTTATGACCCTGGAAGTGCCCGCAGATCCGGCAAGCAGCCTGCCGTGTGGAAGTTCAGGCCCTCGACGCAAGCCACGGAGCGAGCAGCCCCTCCGGCACCTCGTCAGCAGTCAGTGCGAACGTCCGGTGGTCCGCCCACTCCCCATTGATATGAAGAAACCGCGGGCGGTAGCCTTCGTCGCGGAAACCCAGCTTCTCAACCACGCGCAGGCTGGGGCCGTTCTCGGGCCGGATGTTGATCTCCATCCGGTGCAGGCCGAGGACCTGGAAACAATGGTCAGTGGCCATGGCCACTGCCGTGGGCGCGATGCCATGGCCGGCCCGTGCCTGGTCGACCCAGTACCCCAGGGTCGCCATCATGGCCGAACCCCACACAATCGAGGACACGGTCAGCTGGCCGACAATGACCGGGGCGGCGGACCGGGGCGTCCGTTCGGTAATCAGGAACGGCAGGGCAGTCCCCTGGGCGGCCTGGACTTTCAAGGACCGCACCATCTGCCGGTAGTCAGGCAGCGCACCGCCAGGCGCAGGGTTGGACGCCTCCCAGGGCGCAAGCCATTCGCTGTTGCGCGAACGGACCTCCATCCATTCCTTCTTGTCCCGGTACCGGATGGGGCGCAGGATCAGGTCGCCGCACTCCAGGGTTACGGGCCAGATGGGTCCGGGGCGCACGGCAGCTATTTGGCGAGACCGGCTGTGAAGGCCGGCAGCCACTCCCGCAGTCCGGGGCCGAGGTCGTCGCTGTCAATGGCAAGCTGGACGCAGGCCTTGAGGTAGCTGAGTTTGTCGCCCGTGTCGTAGCGGCGGCCGCGGAAGATCACGCCGTAGACTCCGTGGCCCTCTCCTTCGCCGGCTGCCAGTTCCTGCAGGGCGTCCGTCAGCTGGATTTCCCCGCCCCGGCCCGGGCCGGTGTGCTCCAGGACCTCAAAAACGGCAGGGTGGAGGACGTAGCGGCCGATGACGGCGAGGTTTGAGGGGGCCTCGTCCACGTCGGGCTTTTCGACGAGCTTGTTGATCCTGACGTAGCCTTCACCATCGATCTCCTGCACATCGGCGCAGCCGTAGGCACTGATCTGGGAGGGCTCCACCTCGATGAGCGCGACGACGGATCCACCGGTTTTGGACTGGACCTCGATCATGGTGCTGAGGAGCTCGTCCCGTGCATCGATCAGGTCATCGCCGAGGAGGACGGCAAATGGTTCGTAGCCGACGTGCTGCTTTGCACGCAATACGGCGTGGCCCAGCCCATTGGGATCACCTTGGCGGACGTAGTGGATGTCACCAAGATTGCTGGCCGCCTGAATGGACTCAAGTTTGGCAAGGTCACCCTTGGCTGCCAAGGTGTCCTCCAACGAAGGCACCCTGTCGAAGTGATCCTCCAGGGCACGCTTGTTCCGGCCAGTGATCATCAGGATGTCATTAAGGCCAACCTTGACAGCCTCTTCAACCACGTACTGGATGGCGGGCTTGTCCACCACCGGGAGCATTTCCTTGGGCATGGCCTTTGTGGCCGGCAGGAACCTGGTGCCGAGGCCCGCAGCGGGAATAACGGCCTTGCGTACTGTCTGCTGAGAGGTAGTCACTGGACTAATCTAACGGAGGGGCTGGTCATTCAGTAATCATTCGCGATGCCGGACCCAGTGCGCCCGCAGGCGCAGCTCGGTCAGCGAAAGTCAACGAAGGAGCGGCATGTCCGAAGGCACCAGGGAAGCCAAGGAGCGCATCCGCGCCAGCCATCGTGCGCGCCGCGCCTCAATCGAACCCGGCCAGCGCGACGCGGCAGGAGAGGCCCTGGCCGTTCACGGCGTCACATGGGCCGATCAGCTGACGGGAGGGACGCCGTCGACCTTTTGCGCCTATTTGGGTGTTTTGCCCGAACCGCCCACTCTGCCGCTGATCACCGGGCTCCACCGGCATGGCCACAGCGTCCTGCTCCCCATCTGCGAGCCCGGCCGCCGGCTGAGCTGGACGTACTGGACGCCCGGCGTCGAGTTTGTCCGCAGCCGCTTTGCCCCGGTGCTGGATGCTGCCGGTCCCCGCCTCGACGAGGGCGTCATGGCGTCCGTGGCTGCCCTCTTCATCCCCGCCACCGCCGTGGACGGGGACGGGAACCGGATCGGCCAGGGCGGCGGCTACTACGACGTCCTGCTCGGCTCGCTGGCCAGCGAAGGGCTGGACATTCCCCTGGCGGCCATCGTGTTTGATGCTGAACTCCTGCCCGCCGGAAGCATCCCCGCCGAAGACTTTGACCGGAAGGTTCCGGCCGCCCTGACACCGTCGGGCCTGATCCGGCTGGCGGCCCCTGCGTGATGCTCCCTGCCTGACCGATGCCTGACGGTGGCCCGCATTCCCGAGGTGATAGAATTGGCACTCAGGCCCTTCGACTGCTAATGAACGGTTTCCGTCCAGCGCAGCCCAGGACCTCTCGTTTGTCCAAGAGGAGGATCACCAGTGCCCACTTATGCCTACGCCTGCAAGGATTGCGGCCACGCCTTCGACATTTTCCAGTCGTTTACCGACAGCACCCTGACGGCCTGCCCCGAGTGCAAGGGAGCCTTGCGCAAAAAGTTCAACAGCGTGGGCGTCGTCTTCAAGGGTTCCGGTTTCTACCGCACTGATTCCCGGGATGCGAAGGGCAGTACGGTTTCGGCTGCCCCCGCCGCCGCCCCTGCAGCCGCGCCGGCACCCGCCGCGGCCGCTGTCGCAAGCTAGCCCCCAACCTCAGCAGGCGTACGACGCCGGCAGCACAGTTGTCCACATAGGCACCTTTGCGTCTGTCAGGCTTCGTCGCCGGTACGTAGCGTGGTTCCCATGCCCGCTACCCTCTTTCGTTCCGGCCGAGGTTCCGCCCCGCCCGTACGCCAGGTCCGCCGACCGCTTCCGCCGGCCCGCGCCCGTGGCGGGCGCGGCCAGAGATTGTTCACCTGGCTGGGCCGCAACCGGCGCCTCGCCGTAGCACTCCTGCTCTGCCTTGCTGCCGGGATCACAGTCCATCAGCTCACTCCCCCGCCTGCCGATACCGTCTCGGTCGTGGCGGCGGCGCGGGATCTCCCCGCTGGTACGGCGTTGTCAGCAACGGACCTGACGGCTGTGAAAATCCCCCCGGGGATGCTGACTGGCGGGTCGTTGAGAAATGCCGGCGAAGCCGCGGGAAAACAACTGGCAGCACCGCTGCGCAGGGGCCAACTGCTGACGGACTCCCAACTGCTGGGACCAGGCCTCCTGGCCGGAACGCCGCCTGGCTCCGCGGCCGTGCCCTTGAGGATGGCCGATCCTTCGTCCATCCAGCTGGTATCGCCGGGGCAGTTAGTCAACGTGGTGCTCACCGGGGCGAACGGCTACGACCAGCAATCCCCGTCAGAAGTACTGGCGTCGTCCGTTCCTGTCCTGTGGACGTCGGGGCAGGGCGGCAAGACCGGGCAGTGGCTCGGCACCGGCGAAACCGACGGGCTGATCGTGGTGGCCGCCGCCCCGGAACAGGCCGCCCGCCTGGCAGGCGCCTCCACACAGGGCAAGCTGTTTTTTGTCCTCGTGGGTCCCCAGGGCGGGGCCGGGTGACTCCGTGGCAGCCTGGAATCAGCCCCAGTGCGGTGGCTTGTTTTCCTTCAGCCATGCGTCGTGATCGTTGTCGGGGCCGTCTCCCCATTGCCTCGGATCATCCTCCGCAGCCTTGTTGGGAAGGATACCTGCGGTCCCCGGCTGCTGGCGGTCAGGCGCAGCCGCCTTCTCACTGCCGGTGGCGTCTGCCGAGGCGTTACCCTGTGCCTCGGTCTGATCGGGGTTCTGTGGGGTCACAACAACCGCCTCCTCACTGTCCAGGCGCCCGGCCTGGTCTTCGTTCCTATCGTTGTCTGCAGTCCCCAGAGCCAGCGAGTCCATGTCCATGTCGAAGAATCCGCCCGAGGCCGTACCGCGTCCAGGTGGCACAACATTCTCAAGGCCCAGGTAGCCCGCGATCCGGTCCGCGCAGGCGGACGGGTCCGTGAAGACTTCGATGGTCCATAGCGGCATGTACCGCCACCCCATCCGCTCCAGCAGCTGCGGACGGAGGCGGCTGCGCTCACGGACGCTCATGGTGCGGTACTGCTCGGTGCCGTCCGATTCGATCGCAACCGGCCGCGGAATATCGGCATCGTCCTGCCCCATGGTGCTGAGCGGGTCCGCGGCGGCCACCACGTCAATGACGCCGTCGTACTGGTGCCAGACACGGGCACCGCGGGCACGCAGCCGGTCGCCAAGATCGGCCACGAGCGGATCAGCCCCCAGCGCCTGCTCACTGGCTGCGGCGCGCGAGGCGGGGGTTCCGAGGTCAGTCTTGCCCGCAATTTCACGGTTCAGGAGCTCGTAGAAGTCCACGGCGCCATATGAAAGCCGGGTGTGATCAAGGTCTTCGGGCTGGAAGCACGTCAGGACATGGAGCGAGCGCCGGGCACGCGTCATGGCCAGCGCAAATTTTTCCCGCCCGCCCTCCACCGAGAGAGGTCCGAAATTGTGCAGGGCGCGCCCATGCGGAGTGCGGCCGAAACCGGGAGAGAAGATGATGTGATCACGGACCAGGCCCTGCGCCCGTTCAAGGTCAACCACCCGGAACGACTCCGGCCCGGCGCTGAAGAAGGAGGCCAGGGCCGGGTGGTTCGGCAGCTGAAGCCGGATGGACTCGCCGATCCGGGCAGCATGGCGCAAGCTGGCCGTGACCACGGCAAGCGACGTACGCGGGCGCATCCGTGCGTGTTCAAAGACCAGCTGAACCACCCGGTTGACCTCAGCCACCACGGATTCGACGCCTTCGTGGTCCGCGCTGGGCAGTCCCGTACCGTCCGGCAGGTACTCAACCAGGAGAGCCCGGTCGAGCCCGGTGGCCGACTGCCCTTCAGGGAGCCGCCGCAGCGCGCCGTCGTAAAAGTTCTTGCTCAGCTGCAGGACCAGGTCCTCGTCCACCGCGCGGTAGACGAAGTTCAGCCGCCAGTGGGGCAGCACCGCAGACAAGGCAGAGTACGCGCTTTCGACCCTCTGGTGGGCCGCTTCGCCGGCGGCCAGCCGCTCCACGCCCACAGTAAAGGTCCTGGGACTGGCGATGTTGGCATCGCCGAAGGCAATAACCTGCTTCGCCCGGGCAATGGACGGCAGGACGGCCTGCAGCGACGTCGCTTCAGCGTCCAGGATAACCACGGCGTCGAAGCGCTGTTCGGCTGGCAGGAGCCCGGTCATCAGGTACGGACTGACCGACCATACCGGCACCAGCATGGGGACCAGCTCGGCGGCCTGGGCCGTCAGCGCGGCGAGGGTAACCCGGCCGTCCTTGAGCAGGCTCCGGAGCAGCTGGGCCTGGCGCGGGTGTTCAGCCAGCGCGGCCCGCCACCGTTCGGACAGGTCCCAGCGCAGGCGCGCCGCACCGCTGGCAATGTGGGCGTTGTCGGCGAGCCGGTACTCGGCTTCCAGCTGCCGGAGTGCATCCCCGTCAGACATGGCCAGGTAGTCATCGCCGCTGATCATCGCTTCCAGGGCGGACTGCCACCAGGCCAGCTCAAGCTCGGCGGCCACGGACTGTGCGGGAACTTCGCGGTCGGCAAGATCGGCCAGGAGCTCCCCCAGGCCATGTTCGCGCATGTTCTCCACGAGCAGCGTGCGCTCGGGCAGCGTCTTCAGGGTGTGGGTGTCGGCCACCAGCCGCTCCAGACGCTCCATGAGGTCCTCATAGCGGGCCGTTTCCAGCGATCCGCCGGCCTTTGTGTGCCTCAGGGCCAGCCCCAGCTGTGTGAGCTCGCGGTCAAGGGACCGGTGCATGACGTTCATTTCGGCAAGACCCGAAGGGACAGCCGGGTGCCGCTGCGAGGTGGCGTAACCGGACCAGAGGACACGCTGCTGCTGCACGAGAACCAGCGAACTGTGCAGGTCCGCGATGTGGACGCCCGGACGGACATACTCCTTGGCGACGCGGCGCAGGCGGGAGCGCTGCATGGAGGCCATGTCGACGTTGTGCTCGCGCCGCCAGGCGGACGATGCCGTGGCGGAGATGAGGTCGTTGACCGGCCGGTCGAAGATGTCCGGGGTGAACTTGTCCAGGCTTTCGCGGACAGCCATGAGGAGTTCAAGCTGCTCGCCCCACTCCGAGAACGACGTACCCAGCCGGATCTCCGCATGCTCGGCCACCCTGTTCATCCGGTCACGCAGGATGGGCAGGTTCTTCGCCACGGACCGCGCCAGCTCCTGGGCTTCCTCGGTCTCCTTCCGGGTGAGCAGCCGGGCGCCATGCCACGGGCTGGTGGTGGAGGCCCGGCTGAAGCTGCCCAGCTCCGCGGCGCGGCGGAGCCTGCCGGCAAGCTCCTTGCGGTCGCGGATGCTGTCCAGCACACTCCGTTTGAGCCGCACCGTGGTGGCGGGGGCGGGGTGGATGGAGGTCAGCTCGGCCAGGGACTGCATGGCCTGATACGGCGAGCATCCCCAGCGCTGACGGACATTGTGCAGGGAAGCCACGTGGTCCATCAGGGCGTGCCGGTGCTCGGTGAGGGTCTTGTGGAGATTCCCCAGCTGGGGCTCGAGTGATTTTTCGTTCCGCACAATGGCCCGCACCAGCTGGGCCTTGAGCTGCTGCGGTGTGGCCGTGCCGGAGAGCTGGAACAGGATGGAATCCAGGCCCAGGGACTCCAGCTGTGCTGATACTTCGTTGAGGCTGGCCCGGCGGTCACCGACCACCAGCACGGACCGCCCGGCATCGACCAAAGCACCGATGGTGTTGATGGCGGTCTGGGTCTGGCCCGTGCCCGGCGGGCTGCTGACCACCAGGGAATCCCCGGCGCGTGCGGCATCAATGACGTACTGCTGGTCCGGGTCCGCGTCCAGGAGGAGGAGTTCGTCGTCCGGGTGGCGCTTGTCCACACTCGGGAAGCGGGAGGGGTCAGGCTCCGGGACGTCAGTGACCTCACCGCTGGCGGCCTTGGCCAGGGCTTTGACCAACGGGTTGCCCTCGTTGATCCAGGGGTCGTCCAGGTTGCCGGAGAGATCGGCGAAGGTGGACACCAGCAGGTTGTGCTGGGCTTCCGCGCCGTGGATGGGCCGGATGAGCGTTGCCAGCTTGTCCAGGACGGGCTGGGGATCGAAGCGCGCGGTGCTGTAGGCAAGGCGGGTGACGGCGTTGACGTCAAAGACGATGCCGTGGATGGTCTTCAGGTGCCGGACAAGGGCCGGGTTGATGTTGGCCTGCTCCGTGAGCTGCAGTTCGTAGTCGTCCTCGCCGGGCCGGACGGTGAGCGAGATTGCGGTGAGCATGACCGGCGCGGACACGCGCTGGGGTTTGCCGCCGACGGCGGAGGTCCACACCACGGTGCCTGCGGAAAGGTATCCGGCATCAATGCCGCGGTCGTTGCCGAGTTCGAAGATTTTCGAGCGGATGTTCCGTGATGCCCGGGCCGCGACCACATACTGCTGGTGGTCGCGGATCAGTGTGGACAGCCGCGTGCGGCGGCCGGCCATCAGCTGGGCCAGGCCCGACGGGTGCGCATGGGTCAGGTCGATGGAACCTTCCGGGGTCTTGGTGAAGCGCAGCATGGTGTCTGCCCCGGTGACGGGTTTGAGCCCGGACAGCCATTTCCCGAGCTCCTCAGAACCCTCCGGGTGGCCTTGACCAACTGACACTTCTGCCTTCTTTTCTGCGTTTGCACGTGACGCCCTGGACCATACCGGCATACTTTCGAGCGTAGCCGCAAAGAAGCCGGGATGAGAGACCGCAACACTGGACCAGGCCAAATTACAGCGGATTTCAACGGATGAGAGCAATGGCCGGCCTCCGCTGACGGAGACCGGCCACTCACAATGCTATTCCCACTCGATGGTTCCCGGCGGCTTGCTGGTCACGTCCAGCACCACCCGGTTGACGCCTTCCACCTCGTTGGTGATCCGGTTCGAAATCCGGGCCAGGAGGTCGTACGGCAGGCGGGACCAGTCCGCCGTCATGGCGTCCTCGGACGAAACGGGGCGGAGCACGATCGGGTGCCCGTAGGTGCGTCCGTCACCCATCACGCCCACACTCCGGACGTCCGCAAGCAGGACCACCGGCATCTGCCACACTTCGTCGTCCAGTCCGGCCGCGGTCAGTTCCGCACGGGCGATCGCGTCCGCCTTGCGGAGCAGGTCCAGGCGTTCCTGGGTAATATCGCCGACGATCCGGATTCCCAGGCCGGGGCCCGGGAACGGCTGACGGCCCACGATTTCCTGCGGCAGGCCCAGCTGGGCGCCCACGGCGCGGACCTCGTCCTTAAACAGGGCCCGGAGCGGTTCCACGAGTTCGAACTGCAGGTCCTCGGGAAGGCCACCAACGTTGTGGTGGCTCTTGATGTTCGCGGCACCTTCGCCGCCGCCGGATTCGACGACGTCCGGGTACAGCGTGCCCTGGACCAGGAACTTGATCTTCTCGCCATCAGCCGCGGCTTCGGCGATGATGGCAAGCTCGGCCTCTTCGAACGCCCGGATGAACTCGCGGCCGATGATCTTGCGTTTGGTTTCCGGATCACTGACGCCGGCGAGGGCCGACAGGAAGCGCTCCTGCTCGTTGGCCACGTACAGCTTGACGCCGGTGGCGGCAACGAAGTCGCGCTCCACCTGTTCGGCTTCGCCTTCACGCAGGAGGCCGTGATCCACGAACACACAGGTCAGCTGGTCGCCGACGGCGCGCTGGACCAGCGCTGCTGCAACGGCAGAGTCAACGCCGCCGGAGAGCCCGCAGATGACCCGGGCGTCGCCGATCTGCTTCCTGATCCGGTCCACCTGCTCCTCGAGGATATTCCCGGTGGTCCAGTTGGGCTCCAGCTTTGCGCCCTTGAAGAGGAAGTTTTCCAGCACCTGCTGGCCGTAGGCCGAGTGCTTGACCTCGGGGTGCCACTGCACGCCGTAGAGGGACTTTTCCTCGTTGGCGAAGGCCGCCACTTCGGCGCCGGCCGTCGTGGCCAGCACTTCGAAGCCTTCGGGTGCCTCGTGCACGGAGTCGCCGTGGCTCATCCAGGTGTTCTGGTGCTGCGGCATCCCTTCGAGGACGGAGCGCCCCTCACCGAGAATGGTGGTCTGGGTGGAGCCGTACTCGCGCAGGCCGGTCTTGTCGACCTTCCCGCCCAGGGCGTTGGCCATGGCCTGGAAGCCGTAGCAGATGCCGAAGACCGGGATTCCGGCCTCAAACAGGTCGGCGCCGACCGACGGT
>DASSIA010000242.1:0-2459 GCA_035692345.1 Arthrobacter sp.
GCCACCACCGTGCTGGCGGAACGCCTCGCCGAGTGGGGACTGCTCCCCGTAAGCGTCGAAGAGGCCGTCAGCCCCGAGGGCCAGCAGCACCGCCGCTGGATGCCGCACGGCACCAGTCACCACCTTGGCCTGGACGTCCACGACTGCGCCCAGGCCAAGCGGGAGCTGTACCTGGACGGCATCCTCACAGAGGGCATGGTGTTCACCATTGAACCCGGCCTCTACTTCAAGGCCGAGGACTTGGCCATCCCGGCGGAGTACCGCGGCATCGGAGTCCGGATCGAGGACGACATTCTGATGACAGCCGCCGGTCCGGTTAACCTCAGCGCCGCGCTGCCCCGCAAGGCCGATGACGTTCAGTCCTGGATGGCGGGCATCTACCAGGAGCTGGACGGTGGTTTGGCCAGCGGAAGCAACCGCTAGCGGACGTTGCTTCCAGCGCATTCCGCACGGATGCGCTGGAAGTCCATACGCCTTGATGAAGCTCCGGTAACATTTTTTGGCAATCGCTTGCCAAAATTTATTGCCAGCGAATACGCTAGGCGCGGAGAATGAATATCGGAGACTGTGATTCACGTCTCAAGTCTCTGCCGCACTGTTGTCTTCAAAGGAGAAGTCTCATGGGTATGTCTAAACCACGTCGCCTCGGCACCATCGCCGCAGCGACCATTTCCGTTCTAATGCTCGCCGCATGCGGCGGGTCGGGCGGCTCAGGCGGCGCGACCTCGGGCGCCTCCGGTGGCAAGGTGGACGGCACCGGAAAAACGCTTAATGTCCTGATGAACGTGACTGCGCAGTATCCCCAGGAGCAGCAGGCCTGGTTCAAGGAAATGAGCGCAAAGTTCAAGACGGAAACGGGTGCGGACATCCAGTGGGAAACGTTCGCTACCGCCAATGACGAGATGACCCGGATCCAGACCTCAGTCGTCTCGGGCCAAGGACCGGACGTTTACGGGCTCGGCACCACGTTCACCCCCACGGCGTATTCCACCGGGGCATTCGTGAAGCTGGGTGACAACGAATGGAACCAGCTCGGCGGCAAGGATAAGTTCGTTCCCGCAGCACTGGGCATTTCAGGCCCGGACGAGAAGAGCCAAATCGGCATCCCCTTCGTGAGCCGGCCTTTCGTCATGGCGTACAACACCGAACTGCTGGCTGCTGCCGGCATCGACAAGCCTGCCACCACCTGGGATGAATTCACCGACCAGGCAAAGAAACTGACCAAGGGCGACCAATACGGTATCGCCGTTGCCTACAAAGACAACTTCGATCCCTGGAAGTACATCTGGGGCATGTCCATCCAGGCCGGCAACCCCATCATTGACGGAAGCAAGGTCCGCCTCGATGACCCCATCACCAAGAAGGCATACGAAACCTACTTCGGCTGGGTGACCAAGGACAAGGTGGTTGACCCCTCCTCCGTTGGCTGGGCCAATCCGCAGGCACTTGCTGCGTTCGCAGCCGGCAAAGCGGCGTACTTCCCCATGACATCGCCCCTGTCCATCCCCGCCCTGGATGCATCTGCGGTCAAGGGCAAGTACAAGTACGCGCTGATGCCCACCGTTCCCCCGGGCGAAACCTCCAACCCTTCGGGCGGCAAGCCTGCCACCAGCATCCTCTCCGGTGACAACCTTGTGGTAGCTGACTACTCGAAGCAGAAGGACCTCGCCTTTGCGTTCATCAAGATGATCACCGAAAAGGATGTCCAGCTCAACTACTTCAAGGTCTTCGGCCAGCTTCCCGCCAACCAGGCAGCGGCGAAGGAACTCTCGAGCAACGCAGTGATTGCACCGGCCCTGGACTCGGGTGCCAAGTCGGTGGCTACGCCGTTCAGCGGTGCGTGGGGCGATGTCCAGCTGTCCCTGACCAACGTGGTTGTCCAGTCCATTCCGGACCTTTCCAGCGGCGCAGTCAGCGATGCCAACCTGTCCCAGCGGCTTAAGGACGAACAAACCAAGTCGCAGACCGCACTGGACCGGGCCAAGAAGTAAAACCGACCCACCAACTGCGGAAGGTTACGGAAAATGGCTAGCAGCGTTACCGAGCCCCGGCCATCGGACAGCAGTCCGGCGGCCGGGGCGGTCGCCGGACCCGGCGAACCTACACCCCCTGGGCAGCGCCGAAAGGGTCTCAGCGAAAAGAACCGGCCGCTTTGGCTCCTGATTCCCGGCGGACTGCTGATGACGATTGTCATCCTCGTCCCCTTGGCCATGGGCATCTGGATGTCCCTGATCGATCTGGATCAGTACACCCTTCGTCAATGGGTCAGTTCCGAGTTCATCGGGATCAAGAACTACATTGAAGCGGCAGTCAGCAGCGACTTGCTCCGCTCCATCTGGCTTTCAGTTTCCTTCGCGGTGATATCCACGGTGGTGACCGTCCCGCTGGGCGTGGCCGCCGCCGTCGTCACCCAGAACGCCTACCGTGGCCGTGCTGTGGTGCGCTCCATCTTCCTGATT
>DASSIA010000243.1:0-8116 GCA_035692345.1 Arthrobacter sp.
GTGATCGCCTAAGGCGGCTGCAATTGCCTCGCGTGCGGCGGCGAGCTCATCCGGATCGAAGACCAGGCTGACGTGCCTGCCGATCAGTTCATCAGGTTCATAGCCCAGGAGTGTTGCGCTGGCGGCGCTTGAGAGGGTGAAGTTTTCGTGGCCATCCATGGCCCAGAGCCATTCCTGGCTGGTGTCGAGCACGGTTTCCATAAGGTCGGATACGGCCCTGCTCCGATCCCGTTCTCTGCGCTGGGTGCGGATGCCCCGCACCGCGGTCCACCCTGCAATCAGGATGAGGCCGCCGGCGATGGCGCCGAGTAAGCCGGCTACCGCTGGTGACTCCGGGGCGGTGGGGGCCCAGGAATGCACTGCGGTAACTATTGTCAGGGCGAAGGCGACCTGCACGCTGAGCACGCAGACGAGGAGGCGGCTGCCGATGAATGACAGGATGTTCGTTTTACGCCGCGGCCCCATGCTGTACATGCTAACCGGGTCCAGGGTTAGCCGGGGGCGGAGGCCAGCGGGTGGCGCATCCGTGATCGGGGCGGCTGAGTGCAGGGCCGGGCGGGCTGCCGGTGTCATGGTTGTACGTCGACGAGGTGGGGCTGCGGTTCAGCCTGTGCAGGGTCGGATCCGGAGCGGTAGCGGTAGGTGATGTTTTCGTCCTGGACGACGAAGGTCTCCACGCCGCTGCGGGACCAATGCAGGACGAGCAGTCCGTACCGTTCGGCAAGTTTCGCGAGCGTCGGGAAGGTGGTGACGTCGATGACGGGCCGTCCGTGGGGCGCAGGCATCGGATGGACGCGCACCAGCAACGCGGCGTAGCGCCGGCGGATGGCCGTTCCTTCATCCCCCGGCGCGGTGCGGCGGGCGAAAACAATGATGATTACCCCGATGGCGAGGGCTGCCAGAAAGAGTACGGACGACACGACGCGGGCCGCGGCCGCGCTGATTCGCACATCGTTGAGTCCGACCATGCGGGGCGCGAGGACGGTCTGCGGCGTGGTGGTGGCGTCAGTGACGGTCAGGGTATCCGGCGCACCGGTGAGGGTGAGCTGGAGGGGTGTGAGGTTGAGGTTGAGTTTGGGCCGGAATTCGGCTCCGGCCACCGTCTTCACATGGGGGGTCAACGCGATGCTGACTGGGCCAGACCCGACACCGGTGACAGCCGATGCGGCCTGCGCTTTGGCTTCGAGGGCGCCCAGGTCCAGCCGGATGCTTCCGTCATAGTCGTTGCCGGTGAAAGTGGCAGGCCCGGCAAGCGGGACGGTTGAGTGCCAGCCTCCGGGTGTGGACAGGTCTGCTGTCACGATTACCGTTCCGGGCTCGCCGTGATAAATGAAGCGGACGTCGACGGTGTCGGCGAGTTTCCGGAAGACCGGTTCCGGCGAGTTCGCGGTGGTCCCGTCGTAGGCGGGGCTTTGTCCGACGTTGGCGGTGTAGGAAAAGTCCATCCGCGTGCCACTCTTGATCAGGGAGGTTGCGGGTTCCTCCAGTGGACCGGACCAGGCCAGCACGCCGAGGCCAACGCCGGCGATGGCAAGGATGGTGCCGAGGGTGGCGGAAATCCGCAGTGATGACGGAAGAATCCCCAGGGCCGGGTGTGCGGCGGACCGGGTGCTGATGTGGCGGGACATGGCTGCTCTCCTACGTTTGCGCCGGCGGCGGGTTGTTGCAGCGCCACCGCCGGCCAGCAGGGCGAAAGCCAGCAGACCCAGAACTGGCGGGCTCGTGAGGGTTTCGAGCCACAGGCCGCCCTGGGGGACATGGAGCACCGCACGGCCGACGAGCTGATCGCCACGGGGCCTGAGGGGATCGACGGATTCGTTGTTGTCACCTTTGAAGACGAAGGCATCCGCATTTCCGCGGATGATCCGGTGAAGGGCCACCTCGTCCCTGCCCGGAAGGTTGTAGGCGGCGATGTCGCCCACCGAGTAGGACGCGGCCCGTGTAACGATGACCAGGTCGCCCTGATGGTAGAGGGGGTTCATGCTGACGCCGTGTGTGATGACAACTGCGGCCTGGCCGCTGATCAGCACAAACCCTGTGCAGACCGCCAGAACGGCTACGGCCGCAACCAGGATGGTGCGCAGGTGGTGCATCAGCCGCTGTGCCAAGACGAACCCCTATCGGGACTGGACAGGATGGGACGATGGGGTGGGGATGAGCGGCCAGCCCTTATCGGGCCGGCCGCTCAAGGCGATGACTAGCTGACGGTGACGTCGGCGCTTGTCACCGCGGTCTTGGTTGTGTCCGCCACAACGGGGTTGCACACGGAGACGAACGTAGTTCCGTCGATGGGAAGGCAGGCGAACGTTGCGGTGCCGCCGCCGGTCAGGGACACTGTGGGGGTTTTGCCGCCGGTGGCATCAGCGAACGTAAGAGTTACCTGGCTGACGGCCGTCTTGGTGACATCGGCACCGAATCCGTATTCCAGGTTGGTCAGGGTGGCGCCCGTGACGGTCTGGCTTACGGTACCGCCAACGAACTGGGGTGAAGCCGCCGAGCCGGAGGTACTGAGACCGGCGCCGGTGAAGGCGGATCCCGCAGCAACGGCGAGGCCGGCAACGGACAGGGCGGTGATGATCTTTGCAGACTTGCGCATGAGATGTCTCTTTCAAAGTAGGAAGCCCGGCAGCCCCTGAGCGGGCCCCGCGGCGATTGCAACCCCAGCTACAACTGGATGCCACGGCCAACGAAGCACAGACCGGACTGCCGTCTGCCTTCCATCGACGTATCGAAGCTAACAGCACAAACACCGGATAAATCCGTTCCTTGGACTAACCTGCGGGAACCCTCATCAAGGTGCGAAGAATCAGGGGGAACACCAGCACGGCACCGCAGAAAACTGCGGAAGGGAGGGACATTGGGTGGACGCCCGGCCTTACTTGTGGGGCGTTCAACCGTTGAAGGCCGGCTCCTTCTGACGCTCAAGGGAGGGCCAAGGTTTGCGCAGGATCACCCGAAGTCGGGGTTTTATCGCCGTCGGGGGCCGTAGCCTCAAAAGATGGTCTTTTCAGCACCCGCCCGCTTCGGTGCCGCAGGTGGCGCGAACTCCGGGGGCGCCCAGCAGCAACTTTCCAGAATAGCGTCGCAGCTTCAGGGCAGTGAGGAGTTGCCGTTGGTGGACAGGACTGTTCTGGATGATCTGGAAGAACAGCTGGGGCGATCGGACATGGCACGGGACTTTGCGAAGGACTATTCGGCGCTGTGGGGGCAGCGGGCGCGTCGCCTCGTTGACTCACTGGAGCGTGAGGATCAGTCTGCCGCGCTTGACGCGGCGATCAGCCTGAAAGTCTCGTCCGCCATGGTCGGCGGGTTACGCCTGGCATGTCTGGCTCAGATGCTGGAGACTGCCGTCCGGCATGGCGACCTCCATCACCGAGCGTCCGTCCTGGCGATGATTTCGATCCATGGTCCTGCCACGGTGTACGAACTCGAGCGCCAGTACCTTCGGAAGCAAGGGGACTAAGCCCCGGTATCTTGGCGGCGTCTGCGGTTACGCGGATCCGCCGCGCGTTCGTGGGCTGGCCAGCCGGTAGCCTGCTCCGCGGACCGTCTGCAGCCAGCGCGGCGATTCCGGATCATCGCGGAGCTTACGGCGGAGATTGCCAACGTGTACTTCGATAGCACGTTCATCGGAGTCACTGATGTAGGCATCCTCACGGAAGTACTCGCCCCGGACGGCGCGGACGAGCTCAGCACGCGAAAGGACCGTCCCCGACGCGCGGAGCAGCTCGTGAAGAAGATCAAATTCGCTTCGCGTCAGCTCCACAACTGTCCCGCCCACTGTGGCCGTCCGCTTCCGGTAATCCAGCGCCAGCCCGTTGTGCCGTAGGATCGATTCCCCCGCCTCGGGAGGCGAAAGTTCCGGCGGGGGCCCGGCCGGACTTGCGTCCAGGATCGCCGGTTGTGGCCGGCGCAGCATCGCCGTGATGCGCGCCCGCAATTCCCGGGGCCGGAACGGTTTGGTGATGTAGTCATCGGCCCCCGCCTGGAGCGCGGTCAGCAGGTCGGGCTCGTCAGCCCTGCCGGTAAGCATCACGACATAGGCGTTGCTGAACTGGCGGATCCGGCGCAGAACCTCGAAACCGTCAATATCAGGCAGACCCACGTCCAGAGTCACGACATCGGGTCTTGTGTCCCGGACCACCGCCACGCCTTCTCTGCCGTCACTGGCCGAATGGACCTCAAACCCTGATTGACGGAGGACACCCTCCAGCAGGTTCCGCATGTCCAGGTCATCCTCTATTACTACAGCCACACCCAGGTCGCTCATGGCCCCCCACCTCAATCTGAGAAATCCGTGCCGGCCCAGCGCTGGCACGGTATTCAGACCCACACTTCCTAAGCTACAAGGAATGCGACGGGTATGCATGAGCCCTCATCGATCAGACATCCGCCGGATGCCGCATTTTAGGGGCCGCCGCCCCACGTACCGTACAGTGGGGCCGTAGCCCGGATACCCCCCAATATTCCGGGCTACATTCTTGCCCGGCACCGCGTATCCCTTTCAGGCTTCCCTGGCTGCGCCGCCAGAGGACCCGGCCAGGTCCTCAGGTCGCTGTGGTCGCCAGTGCCTTGGAGCTCAGCTGGAACTCTCGGCTGCCCAGGCCCTGATGTCCTGGGCGGTGAACCGCACTCCCGGGAGAAGAGCTTGAAGTCTTTCAGTTAATTTCGCTTCCACGGCGAAGAGTGGCATACCGTTCGCGGTAACTTGTGCTTCCTCAAGTGCCCCTTCCAGCCGCCCCAGCAGAGCGTTCAGCATGTCGTTAGCGTCCAGGGCGCTAAGCGCTTCATCGCCGATCCCGTCCTTCAGGGCGTCTTTATCCGTCAGGAACGTTCGCGGCTTGTTCACATGGCTGGCCTCGCCTCCGAGCCAGGTCAAGGCAGCGGGGAAGGAGGAAAAGAACCTCGTGGGGCAGACGGGGGAATGCCGGGCCATGTGGAAGGTGGCGACGACCCTGTCCACCGATGAGGCCCCCACGATCGCAGTGCGCGTTAGCGGCCATGCCGCGGCAAATATTTCCCGCGCCTTGTGCTCCACGGATTCCATTCCGGCCATGTCGACGAGCAGGGGACGGGGGTGGCCGGAAGAGAGGTCGCTGACCTTGGTCATCACGGCGCACGCGTCTTTTGCTGTCACCTTTGCGCCACGGATCCAGCGCAGGTACACGACGCCGTCGTGAAGTTCGACCGTGGCCTTATCGCTGTCCAATGGTTGAATCCCCACAAAGTCTCCAAAGAAAGATCTCCGACCGTGGTGGTGAATGCCACGGATACTCCCTTGGGAGCAGTGATGCATCTCCGATCACTCTAACTCCACACAATAGACCAGCCCGGGTGGGTTGGGGAGGTGGAGGACTCCGCTGCCCAGCTGTCCGGCTTTCGAATCGCGGCATATTTGGGGCGCGTGAGAGCATTAACCGACTGAATGGAAGTCCGTTGAATCGGCCGGGGCGCCGATGTGCTGGGCATCGTAATTTTTGGAGGTCGCGTGTTCGGTGGGCAGTGAAGCGGAGATCTGGCGTGTCGATCCTGGGACGCTGCGCGATGTCCTGCTGGACAAAGCCGCAGTGGAAAGCCGGCTCGAGGGATGCCCGGCACTGGAACGGGTATGGATCCTGTCGCTGCTCGGAAGGGACGAAGAAGCAGTGGCCGAAGGACGCAGCCTGCTGGCGGGCTCGCATGACCCGCTCCGGTCGCTGCTCGTCCTTGCCCATGCCCACCAGCGACAGTACCGCTGGCATGAAGCGGCCACATTGCACGAACAAGCACTCCGCCTGGCAGCTACCCGCGCCCGGGAAGCCCTCGTGCGGCACCAGATCGGCCGACGCCTCTTCGACGAGGCAAGGTATCACGACGCCGTGGCGGAATTCGAGTGGGCCTGTGACCTCTACAGGACCTCGGGCCGGAACAGGCTCGCGGAAGTATCCAGGCAGGCATTGATACGTGCCCGCGAGCTTTCTGCGTCGCTGAACCGGAGCACTTCCACGTCCCAGGATCGCCTGCCAGCGCGATCACACGGAACCGCGGCACCCGGAAACGGGCACGCGACGAGCGTGAAGAGTCCAGGGCTTTCCTCGTGACCCTGAAGGGGAGCGAGGAGCGAAGCTCTCACTGAATTGCGCCTGCGTAACGGGGCTTGGGGACCAACCAGCGGAAGAGTAGCGTCAAAGCCATTGTCGTTGGCGTACGGCCGCAAAGCCGTCCATGTCCAGGGTCAAACGCAACGCCTACGGACGTTTGGGTGACTGCTCAGGCTGAACAAGGCGAACTTCCCATCGCGGTGAGGGAAAGCCGCTCCAACTTTGGTCATTTTGATGCTTAGCGCTTCTTTTCCGCGAGTTGGTCATCGACCCCCTGAGCGCGTCCATGTGACCAGCGGGTCAAGGACCTTAGTTGTATGGGATTTTCGGTTCCATCCCCCGTTGGAAAAGGTCCACGACGGTCGGTGGAGGCGCCTACGAAGACGCGGACACGCTGCTACATCACTGGTTCCGGGTCGTCCGTGAGCTCGGTGAGCCGGCGGCGGACCTGGGCCAGGGACGGCAGGATGAACTCCGCCCTGATCGCCTCGCAGGTCTGATCGCTGATCGGTCTTGGACTCCTTCGGTGCCGGTGTTCAGGAGCCGTCATCGATGGACGCCACCAGCCACTGCTCCGATAGCGGGTCCAGGCGCAGTTCAAAGGTCCGTGGCACCGAATTCGAGCTGAGCTTCACCTGCACCCGCCAATGTTCGATGTCCACCACGTTCCCGATGCCGGCGGGCACGGAGTCCCGGGTTTCCCACCAGGAGTCCCTGGTGAACCAGTGAACAGGATCGGCTGCCACGGCCCACGGTCGTCCCTCGTGGCGTACGGCCAGGGGTGTTCCGGCCGCGGTGAATCGGACGTCCACGGGGGCGTCCAGGGTTGCTTCATTCAGTGTTGCTGTCACGGTGTACGCGTTCTCCCAAATTCCTGTTCATCATTTCTTCCCGGCGGGTGACCGCCGAACTCCACACCAGGTCCGGTAGGGGACCGGCCCGTCCTTCCACGACTTCGACGGCTTTCGCCGTCCAGGCGTACACCTCGCCGCCCACCAGCTCCGCGCAGTTCAGGAACCGGATCCACGCCTTCACCGCGATCCCCGGGAAGCCGTTCTTGGCCGGGAAGTGCTCGAAATCGAGCTCTTCCACCGTCAGCCCGATCGGGCCGGCGGGCCGCGCGTACTGCGCGTACTGCGCCTGCAGTCGGCTCGCTTGCTCCGGTCCCATACCACAACCTTAGAACATATATTCGAATAGACACTCCATGAAAAAGCGGCTTCTCAGCCACCGGGTTTCAGCATGGGGGATGGCACCGACAACGAGGCTTCCCCGGCCGGATTGCCTCAGATGCATGATCCGGCGGCGCGCGGGTTGTACCCAATGGTGGACAGCTTTGAGCTGTGCGGAGGGCTCCACCTGCCCACAGTGGGCACAACCCGTTCACGGACGGTGCATGCTCGCAGGGCTCGCACTCTTTCAGGCGTCTGCTGGCGCGGCCGGCTGTCGGGGTCCAGTGCTGTCCGTCGCAGGGCTACGGCCCGCCATGGCCCTTTTTCTGACGTCTTCGACGTTTTTGGTTGCTGTCCTTATGTTGTTACCGGGATCAGTTCCTCGGCTGTTGTAGGGTCGTGGCTACCCAGGGGAGGCGGTTATGGCCTTGGTTGCTGTGCCGGACATTCCAGACCCGATCAGTGGGAAGAGCAGCGTCTGCGGATGAAGGAGCTAGCCGACGGGGCCTGGGGCATCGTCGGTCATTCTGGGCTATCCGGCCGGGCGTCGCTACCTGCGAGAAAGAAAGCGACACGGTTCCCTCGGTTTCGAGACCTGTCTGTGCATTTGTGAATAGCAGTACCGAGCGAAAGAGAACTTGTGAATAGGAGTACCGGACACCCCGCGGTCACGAGCCGCCTGCACAAACCCTGGAATTCAGAGGATGTTTGTGCAGCTGGCTTCTGAAAACGACAGGAAGGCGGCGACGGGCTTCCGCCGCACGGTGATCGACCCTCTATCGGGCGCTATTTAAGAAGAGTTAGACAATCTGCATTTGGGCGAAGGACGTTTCTCAATTCTGAGGACGTGAACGTGTGAAGATG
>DASSIA010000244.1:0-4859 GCA_035692345.1 Arthrobacter sp.
CGCAGGAACGGTGGCCACGATGTCGCGCGCCAGCACCAGCTTCTCCAGCGCGCCGGTGCGGATTTCCGCCACCCCCGCAGCGACGGCGGCCATCCAGTCTTCTTCGCTGAGCGAACCGGTCTGCAGCGTTGCGCCGTCGGCCGAAGGCGAAGGACGCACGACGGCGCCGCCCGCCTCTGCGGCGACGTCACCGGAAGTGCCGTTCCCGGAAGTGCCGTCACCGGCGGAGCCGGCGCTGCCGGCGTTGCTGCCACTGGTCAGCCAGCGATCCAGCGCGGCGAGGGCGCCCGCTTCGGTGAGTTCGCCGTCGTCGAACGTTAATTGGGTGAGCCAGTACTGGCCGTCACGGACGCCCACCACGATTTCGGGCACGATCAGGCGTGATTCATGCGCGGACTTTTTGGAAAACGCGAAGGACCCGAAAGCAACCGGCCCGGTGCCCGGGAGGCCCACGGAATCGGAGATGCCGGCTTCAAGGACCAGATGGCGCCACCAGATATCGGCCTCGAGGAAACGTTCCGGGCCGGTGGCCGTGAAGCGGGCGATCTCGCCGAAGCCCACCAGGCCGGCTTCGCGGCGGGTCCAGCAGAGGACGTCGTCCCGGACCAGAAACTGCGGCAGTCCGCCGGCGGACGCGTTGCCATCCAGGGGGACTGTGAGGGTGCGGAACGTGCTCGTCATGATGGAACAACACTACTCCGGCGCGCAGTGCGCGCCGCGTAGGGCCGTGCCGGTCGCGCCGGGGGCGTCCAGGAATCAGACCCGGGCCGGCCGGCCTGTCCGGCGCTCCGGCACGGAAGGGGCTGAAAACAGTTCCGGCCGCGCTGCCCGCATGCTGGTGACGTCATCCAGGACAAAGCGCAGGTGGCTGCGCAGGCAGTCTTCGGCGACAGGAAGGTCACCGGTGAGGACGGCATCGAGGACGCGGCGGTGGTCGGCGGCGTATTCGGTGATGCCGCGGTAGCCGCTGAGTCCCAGATAGCGGGCGCGGTCCAGGTGGCCCTTGGCGTTGGAGACGGTGGCCCACGCTGTTTCGTGGCCGGCGATGGCCAGGAGGCTCCGGTGGAAGTCCTCGTCCAGTGGGTAAAACTCCTCGCGGGTGGTGCAGGCGTCCTGGCGGTCCAGCAGTTTGTACAGCTCGGCGGTGGCCTCCGGCGTGATGTTGCGGGCGCAGTCGGACAGCGACGCCACTTCGATGGCTTCGCGGATGAACTGTGCCTGCGCCACGGTGTCCGGGTCGAGGTAGGTCACGTAGGTGCCGCTCTGCGGGCGGATCTCCACCAGCCCTTCCTGGGCGATCAGCAGCAGCGCCTCGCGGATGGGCTGGCGGCTGGTGCCCAGATGATGCGCCAGTTCGTTCTCGGAGAGGAGCGTCCCCGGAGCGTCCTCGCCGGAGATGATGCGCTCACGGATCTGCGCATACGCCATCATCCGGGCGGAGATGCGCGGGGTGGTGTCTGGGGCGGCCATGCTTCCACAGTAGCGGTGCCGCCCGGCGTAGGCACCGCCGGCTCCGCGCACCGGGTTTGATCTGCCCCACCTGTTGACTTACTGGTATGGCAGTGCTTGAATGGCAGTCGTTGTTCCACTGTGGGGACAAGAAAAAGACGTCTCGCCATGCCGCATCATTGAAGCTGTGCATCCGGCCAGACCCGTAGAACAGAGGGGTTCATGACGGCAACAATCCAGATCGGCGCCACCCAGCGCTCATCCAAAGACCTGATCAGAACTGCAGTATCCGGCTGGCTCGGAACGGCCATGGAATACATGGACTTCCAGCTCTACTCGCTGGCAGCCGCCATCATCTTCCCGAAGATCTTCTTCCCCAACTTCGACCCCGTAGTGGGCCTGCTGGTCGCCTTCATCACCTACGGCGTCGGCTTCCTGGCCCGCCCGGTGGGCGCCTGGTTCTTCGGACGCATGGGTGACCGCGTGGGCCGCAAGAAGGTCCTGGTCATCACCATCATGATGATGGGCCTGTCCACCATGCTCATCGGTTTCCTGCCCGGCTACGCCCAGATCGGCGTCGCTGCACCGATCATCCTGGTGCTCCTCCGCCTCGCACAGGGCTTCGGCGCCGGCGCCGAACTCTCCGGCGCCTCGGTCATGCTGGCCGAATACGCCCCGCCGAAGAAGCGTGGCCTGATCGCCTCCTTCGTCTGCCTCGGCACCAACTCCGGCACGCTGCTGGCCTCCGGCCTGTGGGTCCTGCTGACCCTCCTGCCCGAGGAAGCGCTCATGAGCTGGGGCTGGCGCCTGCCGTTCATCGCCAGCATCGGCATCACCCTGTACGCCCTGTGGATGCGCCGCAACCTGAAGGAGAGCCCCGTTTTCGAGGCCACCCGTGAGCAGGACATCGCCGACGCCGCTGCTGCCGCCGCCTCCGCTGCCAAGTCCGGCACCGCCGTCGTGCAGTCCGCACCGGCCGCCAAGGCCAAGCGCAAGGGCAAGGCGTTCTTCCTGGCCATGGCGCTGCGCATCGGCGAATCCGGCAACTCGGCCATGATCCAGACCTTCCTCATCGGCTACATCGTCACCGGCCTGAGCATGGACAAGAGCGTGGGCACCCTCGCGCTGCTGATCGGCTCGTTCATCGGCTTCGCCACGGTCCCGCTGGCCGGCTGGCTGTCCGACAAGGTCGGCCGCCGCACCATGTACCGCGTCCTGTCCGGCTTCCAGATGCTCTTCGCCATCCCGGCCCTGCTGATGATGCAGACCCGCGATCCGTTCCTGGTTTCACTTGCGCTGATCATCGGCCTGTCCGTCTCCGTGCTGGGCATGTTCTCGGTCCAGTCCGCCTACGTCAACGAACTCTTCGGCTCCCGCAACCGCTACACGCAGCTGGCCCTGGCCAAGGAAATCGGCGGCGTGCTCTCCGGCGGCCTGGCCCCCATCATCGCCGCAGGCCTGCTGGCACTGTTCACCAACTCCTGGTGGCCCGTTGCCCTCATGATGGTGGTCTACTCCGCCATCGCCTTCGTGGCCACCTTCCTCGCCCCCGAAACCAAGGGACGCGATCTGACCCTCGTGGACGACGCAGTATGAAAGCCGTAGTTGTCCATGCCGCCGGCGACCTGCGCCTCGAGGACCGTCCGGATCCGGCCTGCCCGGCCGGCTCGGTGATCGTGGACGTCGAATACGGCGGGATCTGCGGCTCGGACCTGCACTACGTCAGCCACGGCGCCTCCGGGCTCAGCCTCCTGGCCGATCCGATGGTCCTGGGCCATGAAGTTGCCGGCCGGATCTCCAAGCTGGGCGAGGGAGTGGACGGCTTCGCGGTGGGCGACGCCGTAACGGTCCATCCGGCCGTGTACTGCGGCGAATGCGCCGACTGCCTGGCCGGGCGCACCAACCTGTGCCCGCAGGTCACGTACTACGGCAGTGCCGCGCATCGGCCCCACACGGACGGCGCCTTCGCCTCCCGCAAGGCCGTTCCGGCAGGCCAGCTCCGTCGCCTGCCCGACGGTGTCACCACCCGCCAGGCCGCCGTCGCCGAACCACTCGCCGTGGCGATCCATGCCGTCGGCCGGGCGGGCAGCCTCGCAGGCAAGGACGTCCTGGTGAACGGTGCCGGACCCATCGGCGCGCTGGTAGTGGCTGCCGCCCGGCGCGCCGGGGCGGCCACCGTCGTCGCGAGCGATCTGTCCGAGACGTCACTGGCGATCGCCAAGCGGATGGGGGCCGACGACGTCGTGCTGGTGGGTTCGGGCGCGCAGCTTCCCGAGGTGGATGTTGCGTTCGAGGCCTCCGGCGCTGCCGGCGCCCTGGGCGGTGTCCTCGCGGCCGTGCGCCGCGGGGGGACCGTGGTCCAGGTGGGCAACCTGCCCGCCGGGCCGGTGACGGCCGAGCTCGCCGCACTGGTCTTCCGTGAGATTGACTACCGCGGGACCTTCCGCTTCGCGGACGAGCTGGACGACGCCCTGGCGTACCTGGCGGACGGCCTGGATGTGGAGCCGCTGCTGACGCACACGTTCGACGCCGGTGATGTTGCCGAGGCGTTTGCCGTGGCATCGGACCGGGGGACAGGGTCTTCGAAAGTGCTTCTCAAGTTTGTCTGAGACAATTGCATGGTGAACCGAGCATCCTTGGAAAAGCGTCCGGACGAAGTAGCCACGATGTTTGACGACGTCGCACCTAAGTACGACGTCGTCAACGACGTCCTCTCCATGGGGCAGACCCGCCGCTGGCGCAGGATCGTGGTGGATGCCATGGACATGCGGCCCGGCCAGCGGGTCCTGGACCTGGCCGCGGGAACCGGCACCTCCAGTGAGCCATATGCTGATGCGGGCATAGACGTCATTGCCTGCGATTTCTCCCTCGGCATGCTCAAGGTGGGCAAGCGCCGCCGCCCGGACATCAACTTTGTTGCCGGCGACGCCACCAACCTGCCGTTCGCGGACAACAGCTTTGACGCCAGCACCATCTCGTTCGGGCTGCGGAATGTCAACGAGCCCAAGAAGGCGCTGGCCGAGATGCTCCGCGTCACCAGGCCCGGCGGCAAGCTGGTCATCGCCGAGTTCTCCGCGCCGGTGGTTCCGTTGTGGCGCACCATGTATACGGAATACCTCATGCGTGCACTGCCGGCCATCGCCGTGAAGGTGGCCTCCAACCCGGACGCCTACGTCTACCTCGCCGAGTCAATCCGCGCCTGGCCGGACCAGGACCACCTGGCCGCGTGGCTGCAGGAATCGGGCTGGGAGAAGGTCACCTACCGCAACCTGACCGGCGGGATCGTGGCGATCCACCGCGCCACCAAGCCGCTGGAGTCAACGCCCGGCGGCGCGGCTGAGGCCATCGCCGCGCACAAGGGTCCCGTGGCCAAGCTCCGCCGCAACATCGTCCGCTGACCTGTGAATGTT
>DASSIA010000245.1:0-4136 GCA_035692345.1 Arthrobacter sp.
ATACAAGACTGTTGCTTCGCAGATCCAGGTCCCTGGCTTCCGCAAGGGCAAGGTCCCTTCCAAGCTGATCGACCAGCGCGTCGGCCGCGGCTACGTCCTGGAGACGGCCATCAACGAAGGCCTCAACGGCTGGTACCAGGCCGCAGTCCAGGAATCCGGCATCCGCCCGCTGAGCCGTCCCGAGGTGGAGATCACCGAAGTTCCGGATCCCACCTCCACCGACGGGGAACTGAAGTTCCACGCCGAGGTTGACATCCGTCCCGAGATCGAACTGCCCGACTACGCCGGCATCAAGGTAGAGGTCGCTGCAGCAGAATCCTCCGACGAGGACGTTGACAAGGCCCTGGATGAATTGCGTGGCCGCTTCGGCACGCTCAAGTCCGTGGACCGCCCGGCCGCCGACGGCGACTTCCTGACCATCGACATCACCGCCACCATTGACGGCGAAGACGTTGACTCCGCATCCGGCCTGTCCTACCAGGTTGGTACGGAAACCATGCTCGAGGGCCTGGACGAGGCCGTCACCGGCCTGAGCGCTGACGAAGACGCCATCTTTGAAACCACCCTGGTGGGCGGTGACCACGCCGGCGAAGCCGCCCAGGTCAAGGTTGTCCTGAAGGCCGTCAAGGAGCGCGAGCTTCCCGAGGCCAACGACGACTTCGCCCAGCTGGCCTCCGAGTTCGACACCCTTGCCGAGCTCCGCGAGGACCTGGCCAAGCAGGCTGCCGAATCCAAGGTTGTTGAGCAGGGCGTAGAGGCCCGCGACAAGGTCCTGGACAAGCTCGTTGAGCTCGTTGCGGTTCCGGTTCCGGACTCGGTTGTCGAAGAACAGCTCGAAGCCCACTTCAAAGAGGGCAACGGCCACGGTGACGGCGACCACGACACCGAGGAACACCGCGAAGAGGTCAAGGCCAACACGGCCCGCGCTTTCCAGAACGAAATCATCCTCGACGCCATTGCCGAAAAGGAAGAAGTCAATGTCAGCCAGGCTGAGCTGATCGACTACATCGTCAGCGCTGCCAGCCAGTACGGCATGGATCCGAACCAGTTCGCCCAGATCATCGATCAGAGCGGCCAGGTTCCCATGATGGTTTCCGAGGTCCGCCGCCGGAAGGCACTGGCCGTTGTGCTGGGCCAGGCCACCGTGACGGACACCGCCGGCAAGGCTGTAGACCTCAGCGACTTCGTCCGCCCCGGCGGCGAAGAGGCTCCGGCTGTTGAAGCCGAAGACGCCACCGTCGAGGCCGACGCCACCCCGAGCGACGACCCGGCAGCCGTGAAGTTCTAGCACGCCCCTGGCAGTGCGACTGAAGGCAGCCCCCGGACCGACTGGTCCGGGGGCTGCCTTGGTTAATGGGCAAGCCCGGGGATCGTGCGCCGTCAGCGAACAGCGCGATTCCGGCGAACAAATCGGCCAGCAAACCGGTTAGTGTCCAAGTAGTGAAGTTCAGTGATGTCACCGTCACCAGCGAGAGGTAAGTACACATGTCACAGCACGCAGAGGCCCCCCGGATGGCGACTGTAGATCCGGCCGCCCAGGACAACTACATTTACAACCGACTCCTCAAAGAGCGCATTATCTGGCTCGGCTCCGAGGTGCGTGACGACAACGCCAACGCCATCTGCTCCCAGTTGCTGCTCCTGTCCGCCGAGAACCCGGAAAAGGACATCTACCTCTACATCAACTCTCCAGGTGGCTCCGTGACCGCGGGCATGGCCATTTATGACACCATGCAGTTCATCCCGAACGATGTCGTCACAGTCGCCACCGGCCTGGCCGCCTCCATGGGCCAGTTCCTGCTCTCCTCCGGCACCAAGGGCAAGCGCTACGCCACCCCCAATGCGCGCGTGCTGATGCACCAGCCCTCCGGCGGCATCGGCGGTACCGCGTCGGACATCAAGATCCAGGCTGAGCTCATCCTGCACATGAAGAAGGTCATGGCCGAACTGACCGCGGACCAGACCGGACAGACGGTGGAAACCATCCTCAAGGACAACGACCGCGACAAGTGGTTCACCGCAACCGAGGCCCTGGAATACGGCTTCTTCGACAAGATCGCCGCCCACGCCGGTTCGGTGTCCGGCGGCGGCGGAACCGCCAACGGCACCTCCGGCGAGTCTGCATCCGAGAAGTAACCCGGCACTTAGAACACTTAGATCAGGAGCAACACAATGACTTACAACTTCGGATCGACTGCCGGTAATCTTCCGACCAGCCGCTACGTCCTTCCCCAGTTCGAAGAGCGCACGCCTTACGGCTTCAAGCGCCAGGACCCCTACACCAAGCTGTTCGAGGACCGGATCATCTTCCTGGGCGTCCAGGTTGACGATGCCTCCGCTGATGACGTGATGGCCCAGCTGCTGGTCCTCGAGTCCACGGACCCGGACCGTGACATCACGCTGTACATCAACTCCCCGGGTGGCTCATTCACTGCCATGACGGCGATCTACGACACCATGCAGTACATCCGGCCCGAGATCCAGACCGTCTGCCTTGGCCAGGCGGCCAGCGCTGCCGCGGTTCTCCTGGCAGCCGGTACGCCCGGGAAGAGGTTGGCTCTGCCCAACGCCCGCGTCCTGATCCACCAGCCCGCACTGTCCGGCGGCCAGGGCGGCCAGGCCTCGGACCTCGAGATCCAGGCGGCGGAAGTCATGCGGATGCGGTCCTGGCTTGAGGACACACTGGCACACCACTCGGGGCGTACCTCCGAGCAGGTCAACAACGACATCGAGCGCGACAAGATCCTGACCGCGGCCGACGCCCTTGATTACGGCCTCATCGACCAGGTCCTGGATTCCCGCAAGATCAAGCCGCAGGCAATCACCAGGTCATAAGGCTCTTCCAAGGCCGGTGCGGTCCAGTTTGTTTTGGGCCGCACCGGCCTTCTCTTTCCACCCTTGAGGCCGAATGTGACTTAGAGTGGATGTTGTCATGGCCGGCCCTCCCAGGCAGGTCCAGATTTTTCCAGCAACGGTGCATAGCTGCCCGGCAGCAAGATACAAAGGGGTTCACATATGGCTCGGATTGGCGAGAGCACGGATCTGCTGAAGTGTTCTTTCTGCGGAAAGAGCCAGAAGCAGGTGCGCAAGCTTATTGCCGGGCCCGGTGTCTACATCTGCGACGAATGCATTGAGCTCTGCAACGAGATCATTGAGGAAGAGCTCGCCGAAGTGGCCGATCTGGGTAGCTTCGAACTGCCCAAGCCCCGTGAGATCTTCGACTTCCTGCAGGAGTACGTCATCGGCCAGGAGCCTGCCAAGCGTTCCCTCGCAGTCGCCGTTTACAACCATTACAAGCGGATCCAGGCCGGCCATGCTCCGAAGAGCGGCAGCCTTGCCGAGGGCGGCCACCACGACGACGTCGAGATCGCCAAGTCCAACATCCTCCTGATCGGCCCCACCGGCTGCGGCAAGACCTACCTCGCCCAAACGCTGGCACGCCGTCTGAACGTTCCGTTCGCCGTCGCAGATGCCACCGCACTCACCGAGGCCGGGTACGTGGGTGAGGACGTCGAGAACATCCTGCTTAAGCTCATCCAGTCGGCTGATTACGACGTCAAGAAGGCCGAACAGGGCATCATCTACATTGACGAAATCGACAAGATTTCGCGCAAGAGCGAAAACCCCTCCATCACCCGGGATGTCTCCGGTGAGGGCGTGCAGCAGGCCCTCTTGAAGATCCTCGAAGGAACGGTGGCCTCCGTGCCGCCCCAGGGCGGACGCAAGCACCCCCACCAGGAATTCATCCAGATCGACACCACCAACGTGCTGTTCATCGTGGCGGGCGCCTTTGCCGGCCTGGAAGAGATCATCGGTTCGCGTTCCGGACGCAAGGGCATCGGCTTCGGCGCCCCGCTCAACGACGCCAGCAACAAGGCGGACTCCTACGGGGAAGTCATGCCCGAGGACCTCCTGAAGTTCGGCCTGATCCCGGAGTTCATCGGCCGACTGCCCGTGATCACTACGGTCTCCAGCCTGGATCGTGACGCCCTCATCCAGATCCTCTCCACGCCCAAGAACGCGCTGGTCAAGCAGTACCAGAAAATGTTCCAGATTGACGGCGTGGAGCTGGTCTTTGACGACGACGCCCTCAATGCCATCGCGGACCAGGCCCTTGAGCGTGGTACCGGCGCCCG
>DASSIA010000246.1:0-3291 GCA_035692345.1 Arthrobacter sp.
TCCACCACAAGGCGTCCGCCGCCTTCGAGCGGTACGCGCATGATCAGGCTGCGGCCCTCTTTGGTGACTTCCATAGGGCCGTCGCCGGTGCGTGGTTTCATAGCCGCCATGAGGAATTTCCCCTCCATTTAGTCCCAGGACATATCAGCCCGGGCGGGCTGCGTCCGCGTGGTCAAATCAAGCCGCCATGGTGGTTGGTGCTGCTGCCGCCATGGCTGAACATTCTGAATGCTTGTGTCCTAGCTTGCTTACTATTATCCCGTAATTACCCGTCCGTAGCTAATCGATGGACATTTACGGCCGCGTCGGATTATCTGATTCGCGGCTCCGGCGCTGCCCGCCGTCACGGCGGATAATCGCCGCCGCCGGGAAGCGGGGCCCACGCCCACAGCCAGACAATCCAGACAATCTGGAGCAGCAAAAACATGGTCAGGACAGTGCCGCGGTAGGCCTTGGAGCGGGACAGGAGCGCGGCGCTGAGGGCCAATGGAAACAGCGGGAGCAGCATGCGGAAGGTACTGGTTTGGGGGTGCAGGAACAACAGGAGGTAACCCATGTAGCAGGCACACCACAGGCGAAGCTCCACGCCGAGCCGCACCACCGGCGGGGAAAACAGCAGGAGTCCAAAAAGTCCCGCGAAGACGAATGGCGCCAGGATGCCCAGGACCGGGCCAAAAAGCTCGACGCCGGTGTCGAACCAGGGCCTGAAAGGCACCAGGTCGTGGCCGCGCCACACAGTCTCGGTTTTGGTATAGGCCTGGATGTCGCCTGTGGCGGCCCACGCCGCGGCGGGCCAGAGCAGGGCAGAGACACCGCCCACCACAGTGAGGCCGGCCAGGCCTGCGAGGTCACCTGCACTGTGGGAATCCGGCCGCCCTGTGCGGCCACGCTGCACCAGCCGCCAGAGAAAAAGAAGCCCCAGCATGGCGGCGAACGGAACACCCACCGGACGGGAAAGGCAGAGCAGCAGCAGCACGGGCATAGCCAGGACATATTGACGCCTGATGACCAGCAGCAACGCTGTTGCCAGCAGGAAAATGGTCAGGGGCTCCGCGTACGGAACCTGGAGAATGGCGGCAACCGGAAAAGCCGCGAAGAATGCCACCCCGCAAAGGGCCTCTGCGTGCGAAGCCTTGTGCCTGAACAGGCAGTACACGGCCACCGCCGCCCCCAGCCCGGAAAGCATGGCGACCACCGTCAGCGCAGCTGCAGGGCTGAGCCCGGTCAGGCCGGCGAGCGCACGCCCCAGCGCCGGAAAGAGGGGGTAGAAGGCCCACGTATTCTCCTGCACGTTGCCGGCGCCATCCGTGGGAAGTGGTGAGGGGTAGCCGTCGGTAATGACCCGGCCATACCACCGCGCGTCCCAGATGTTGATGAAATTCCAGTAGTCAGGGACGGCCGGAAACCATGGGTTGGGCCCCTGGTGGAGTGCTGCGGCCATAAAGATGCAGGCACTGACCAGCCGGGCAGCCGCATAAAGGACAGCTACCTGCAGCCACCACGGCCAACGGCGCACAGCACCTGCGGCGCGTGTGCCGAGGGCGGTGATGGACGCTTTCGGGCCGGTCCGGTCCCCCGTGTCAGTGCTCACGGGCCAGGCTCGGGCTGCGCCGCCCGCTCCGCTTCCTGCAGCCGCGCCCGGAGCACGCCCACTTCCTTATCTTTGGCCGCGAGCTGGTCCCGCAGGTCGTCAAGCACCTGGTCGACCTGGTCCATCCGGTAACCGCGCAGGCCCAGGGAGAAACGGACGCGGTCAATGTCTGCCGGGACAGCCTCCGCCGGCAGCAGCACCGGCGGAAGGTTGGCCGGCGGCTGCCCGAACCCTGAGTAGAGAACCGGATTCCCCGGGACTTCGGCTCCGGCGTCAGGTCCACTGCCCCGACGGAAAGTGCGCAGGATGCCGCGTCGGCCGCCGGCGCCTGCCCACAGGGTGGCGGCGACCAGCACAACAGCAACGAACACCAGGAAAAAGCTCACAGCACCTATCGTGCCAGATATGGGGCCGCGGGCTATTCGGGCCGCTGCTCGCCGTTGGTGGACGGAGCGCGGACGGAGCCGTGCAGCACAAGGTCCACGGCTTCAGCTGGATCGTCCACCACCTGGATGAGGTCCAGGTCCTTTGCCGAGACCATCCCTTCGGCCACGAGGGTGCCCTTGATCCATTCGATCATCGGCCCCCAGAAGTCGACGCCGAGGAGCACGATCGGGAAGGATGTCACCTTCCGGGTCTGGACCAGGACCATGGCCTCAAAAAGTTCATCCAGCGTTCCCAGCCCGCCCGGAAGTACGATGAAACCCTGGGCATATTTGACGAACATCGTCTTCCGGGCGAAAAAGTAGCGGAAGTTGATCCCGAGGTCCACCCACTGGTTCAGGCCCTGTTCAAAGGGCAACTCAATACCCAGGCCAACGGAGACCCCGTTGCCTTCAACGGTGCCCCGGTTGGCGGCCTCCATGGATCCCGGACCGCCGCCGGTGATGACCGCTACGCCCGCGGCGGCCAGCTTCCGGCCCACCTCCATGCCCATTTCGTAAAAGGGTGTGCCCGGCTTGGTGCGCGCCGAGCCGAAGACACTGACGGCGGGCCCCAGGTCGGCGAGGGCGCCGAACCCCTCGACAAACTCGCTCTGGATCCGAAGGACACGCCAGGGATCCGTATGGACGAACTGTCCGGCGCCTTTGGTATCAAGCAGATGCTGGTCGGACATTTCCACAGCCGCCTGCTTGCGGCGTAGTTCAAGCGGCCCCTTCCGGCGCGGCTGGGAGGTTTTGGCCGGATCTGCGTTGATGCTCATCACCCAAGGCTAATGCCACGGCAGGCGTGCCCGTGGCAGGTATCTCTTGAATCACGATCCGCGGGAATCTGGCGTGATTTACCTCGCAACCAGCCGATGTTCGCTAGATTCTTCTTATGACTACTCATGTGCCCGGCGATGCGCTCGTCTCCCTGAATGGTGTGAATAAGCATTACGGTCAGCTGCACGTTTTGAAGGACATCAATTTGCACGTCCGCAAGGGCGAAGTGGTTGTGGTCATTGGCCCGTCAGGCTCGGGAAAGTCCACTCTGTGCCGTGCCATCAACCGCCTGGAAACCATCGAAAGCGGCACCATCAGCATCGATGGGAAGGTATTGCCGGAGGAGGGTAAGGCGCTGGCCCAGCTCCGCGCCGACGTCGGCATGGTCTTTCAGTCCTTTAATCTCTTTGCGCACAAGACGATTCTTGAGAACGTCACTTTGGGCCTGATCAAGGTCAGGGGTATCCCCAAGGCGCAGGCTGACGCGGAGGCCAT
>DASSIA010000247.1:0-7171 GCA_035692345.1 Arthrobacter sp.
GAACATCGATTATCTGGACAAAAACTCAGGAGCGGGGAGAGGAGGGGAGAGGGGGAAGAGGCCGGGACAGGAGACGAGTTGCGGCGGCGCGGGCCGTCAGAGTTTGCCGGCGGCCCTGAGGGCGGTGCATTCCGGGCAGAGGCCGAAGATCTCCACTGTGTGCGCTACCTCGGTGAAGCCGTGTTCCTTGGCGATCCGGGCGGCCCAGGTCTCCACGGCGGGTGCTTCGACCTCCACGGCCTTCCCGCAGTTGCGGCACAGCAGGTGGTGATGGTGTCCGGTCACGGCGCAGCGCCGGTAGACCGCTTCACCTTCGCCGCTGCGCAGCACATCCACGAGGCCGTCGTCGGCGAGGGACTGCAGGATCCGGTAGGCCGTGGCCAAGGAAACCGAGACGCCCTTGTTTTGCAGGATGCGGTAGAGCTCCTGCGTGCTGACGAAGTCATCCAGCTCGTCCAGGGCAGCGCTGACCGCCACACGCTGCTTGGTGACGCGCTGCTCCTTGCCGGGTCCGCTGCCGGTGGCCGCGCCGGTGCCGGTGCCTGCGGTGGAGGCAGCGTTCGACGGCGTTGCGTCAGCTTTGGTGCCGGACGGCATGAAAGTACTCGCTTCCCTGAGGGACGGTGGCAAACATCAAGATTACCAGCCGGAGCCGCGCGGCCGGACGTGCAGCGGACGGCGTGCAATGGACAGCGTGCAATGAACGGCAGTGCAGCGGACAGTTGCGTGGACAGTGGTGGGGACGGAGCCTAGGCTGGCGCCATGAAGCTGACTAAATACACCCACGCGTGCGTCCGCCTTGAGCAGGATGGCCGGGTGCTGGTACTGGACCCGGGAACATTCTCCGAAACAGCTGAAGCCCTGGACGGGGCGCAGGCCGTGCTCATCACCCATGAGCACGGCGACCATGTGGACGTGCCGGCCATGGTCAACGCGCTCCGCGGCTCTGAAGGCCTGGCAGTCTTCGCGCCGGCCGGTGTGGCCGCCCACCTGCGGGAGGAGGCGCCGCACGCCGTCGGGCGGATCCACTCGGTGGAGCCCGGCAGCACTTTTGAAGCAGCCGGCTTCAGCGTCCGCAGCTTTGGCGGACAACACGCCCTGATCCACCCGCAGATTCCCATGGTGGCCAACATCGGTTACCTGGTGGACGGCAACGTCTATCATCCGGGGGATTCCTTCATCATTCCTGACGGCATCAGCGTTCAGACGCTGCTGGTTCCCGTCCATGCGCCATGGAGCAAGGTCAGTGAGGTGGTGGACTTCGTCATCGCGGTCCGCGCCCCGCGTGCCTTCCAGATCCACGACGGGCTGCTGAACGGGATGGGCCTGAAACTCGTGGAGTCCCATGTGACGCGTCTGGGCCTGAAATACGGCACGGAATACACGCACCTTGCCCCGCGGGAGTCGGTGGAGGTCTGAAGCGCTACGCGCTCCAGGTTCCCGTATCGAAAAACCGCCGGATGACTTCCAGATGGGGCTCGGGGTCCAGGCCCTGCGCGGCCAGCCACGCCGGGTTGTAGTAGTTGCCCGCATAGCGGTCGCCGCCGTCGCACATCAACGACACAACGCTGCCGCGTTCGCCGTTGGCGATCATCCCTGCCACGAGCTGCCAGACGCCCCACAGATTGGTGCCGGTGGACGGCCCGGCGTGCAGGTCGGCGACGGTCCGCAGGTGCCGCATGGCTGCGACCGAGGCGGCATCGGGAACCTGGATCATATGGTCGATGACGGCGGGTACAAAGCTCGGTTCCATCCGCGGGCGGCCGATGCCTTCGATCCGCGACGGGAGGCCGGTGGTGTCATGGCCGGTACCGTTCCTCCAGCCGGGGTAGAACGCCGAATTCTCCGGGTCCACCACCGCAAGGCGCGTGTTGTGGCCGCGGTAGCGCAGGTAGCGGCCGATCGTTGCGCTGGTGCCACCGGTACCCGCGCCCACCACGATCCAGCGCGGGACCGGATGTTCCTCCAGCGCCAGCTGCCCAAAGATGGACTCCGCGATGTTGTTATTGCCGCGCCAGTCCGTGGCCCGCTCCGCGTAGGTGAACTGGTCCATGTAGTGGCCGTTGGAGGTAGTGGCGACTTCCGCCGCTGCGGCATAGACCTCTGAGGCATGGTCAACGAGCAGGCACGAGCCGCCGAACTGTTCGATCAGCGCGATCTTCTCCGGGCTGGTGGTCCGGGTCATGACCGCTACGAAAGGCAGCCCCAGCAGCTGCGCGAAATAGGCCTCCGAGACCGCGGTGCTGCCGCTGGAAGCCTCCACGATGGTGGTATCTTCGCGGATCCAGCCGTTGACCAGGCCAAAGAGGAACAGCGAGCGTGCCAGCCGGTGCTTGAGGCTCCCGGAGCGGTGGGTTGATTCGTCCTTGAGGTACAGCTGGACGCCCCAGTGTTCCGGGAGGGGGACCGAATACAGATGGGTATCGGCGGACCGGTTGTTTTCTGCCGTGATCTTTCTGATGGCCTCGTCCGCCCAGGCCCGGTCCGTGCGTGCGTTCTTCACCGGACCAGCCTACCGGCCGCGGCTAGAGTGTGATCAGTTACCGAACACCGCCCAAGGATGATGGCGAAAGGACAACGATGGGTCCCCTGATGACTGTCGAGGCCCTGGCTGCGCGTTTCGACGCAGGCCGGCGCACCGTGGTGCTGGACGTCCGCTGGGTGCTGGGTGACCCGCACGGCAGGGAACACTACCTTGAAGGCCACCTTCCGGGAGCCGTTTTCGTGGACCTGGCCACCGAGTTGGCGGCGCCGTCGGAGGACCCTGCCCGCGGCAGGCATCCGCTGCCCACCGGCGCGGAATTCCAGGAAACCGCCAGGCGCTGGGGGATCAACACCGGCGACGTGGTGGTGGCCTATGACAACAGCGGCAACCTGGCGGCCGCCCGGCTCTGGTGGATGCTCCGCAACGCCGGTTTTCCGGATATTTACCTGCTCGACGGCGGTCTGGCCGCCTGGCGGGATGCCGGACTGCCGCTGGAAACCGGAGCCGTGGAGGCCGCCGTCGGGCGTGTTTCCTTGGGCACTTCCCCAAGTGCTGGCTCGATGCCCGCCATCGACGCGGCAGGAGCCGGGGACTGGCCGGCAACGGGGATCCTCCTGGATGCCCGTGCCGGCGAACGGTACCGGGGCGAGGTGGAACCGGTTGATCCCCGGGCCGGCCACATTCCGGGCGCCGTGAGCGCGCCCACCACGGAGAACGTGGACGGGGCCGGGCATTTCCTGCCTGCGGACGAGCTGAGGCGCCGGTTCGAGGGCCTTGGTGTCCGCGATGACGTCCCGGTGGCCGTGTACTGCGGATCGGGCGTGACAGCCGCCCACGAGGTGGCCGCCCTTGAAATCGCAGGATTCCGGGCCGCCCTGTATCCGGGGTCCTTCTCCGAATGGTCAAACAATCCCGCGCTCCCGGTCGCGACCGGGAGCGGGCCGAGTGGCGAGGCGGCGGCCCACGGGGGTAGCGTCGCAGTATGACTCCAGGACGCCCCGTACCGCCGCCCCTTGCCCGCCCTGTATTGCCGAACGTTGATGCTGCAGCCGATCTGCGAACCGATCCGGGCGCCGGCGTGCTGGCAGCCGCCTACGGCGCGGTTTCGGCTGACAGCGGCCTGGTCCCCCTGACCGTGGCCCGGCGTGCCCCGAAAGCGGACGACGTGGAGATCGCCATCGAGTTCTGCGGCCTGTGCCACTCGGACGTGCATGCCACCCGCGGTGAATGGGGTACGCAGAACTATCCGTTGGTTCCCGGCCACGAAATTGTGGGAACTGTCAGCCGCGTCGGATCGGCCGTGACCGACTTCGCCCCGGGTGACCGCGTGGGCGTGGGATGCATGGTTGATTCGTGCCGCGAATGCGAGAGCTGCCTCGACGGCCTGGAACAGTACTGCGAAAACGGGATGACCGGGACCTACGGCGCCAAGGATCGGCGGAACGGTGATGCCATCACGCAGGGTGGCTACTCATCCGCGGTGGTGGTGGACCGCCGCTACGTGCTTCACGTGCCACAAAACCTTGACCCGGCCGCCGTCGCGCCGTTGCTCTGCGCCGGCGTTACCACCTTCTCTCCCTTGCGGCACTTCGACGTGGAGGAAGGCGATGTGGTGGGCGTGGTGGGGCTCGGCGGGCTTGGACACATGGCCGTCAAGCTGGCCAAGGCCATGGGGGCCGTGGTGAAAGTGTTCACCACCTCTGAATCCAAGGTGCCGGCGGCGCTGGAACTCGGGGCCGACGAAGTGATCCTGTCCCGGGACCGTGATGCCATGGCCGCGGCGGACCGCACCATCGACCTCATCATCGACACCGTGGCCGCTCCGCACGACCTGAACCCGTACTTCCGCACCCTGCGCCTGGACGGTGCGCTGTTCCAGCTGGGACTGCCCTCCGAGGCGATGCCCCCCGTCAACCCCGGAGCCCTGATCCGGCGGCGGATCGCCTACGCAGGCTCGCTGATCGGCGGCATTGCCGAAACGCAGGAGATGCTCGACTTCTGCGCCGAACACAACGTGGTGGCGGACATCGAAATGGTGCGCGCGGACCAGCTGAATGAGGCCTACGACCGCATGGTGGCAGGCGACGTTAAATACCGGTTTGTGCTGGACACCAGCACTCTGCAGGCTTCGGCCGGGAAAGCAGACGCATGAGCACCCTGTTCACCAAAATCATCAACGGCGAGATCCCCGGACGCTTTGTCTGGCGGGAGGCTGACGTTGCCGCCTTCCTGACCACGGGTCCCCTGGCAGACGGACACACCCTGGTTGTCCCCACCGAGGAGGTGGACCGCTGGACCGATGCGTCCCCGGACACCCTCGCGAAGGTGATGGAAGTGGCCAGGCGGATCGGCGCTGTGCAGCTTGAGGTCTTTCCTGCAGAGCGGGCGGGCCTGATTGTGGCCGGCTACGAGATCAACCACCTGCACGTCCACGTGTGGCCGTCCACGAGCATGGCTGATTTCGATTTCGCCTCAGCGGACCAGAACCCGGACCCCGCAGTGCTCGACGCCAACGCCGAAAAGCTGCGCGCCGGGCTCCGGGCCGCCGGGTATGGGGAGTTCGTCCCCGAAAGCTAGGCCGGCGCGAGTGCCTTATTAAGGACAGCCCTGATCCGCTTTTCGGAGACGGAATAGGCCGTTCCGAGTTCGACGGCGAATAGGCTCACCCGCAGCTCTTCGATCATCCAGCGCACCTGATTCAGCTCGGCACCCACCCGCCGCCCGGGCAGCAGGGCCGACACGGCGTCGTCGTAATCGTCTTCCAACCGCTGGACGGCGGCCATGTTCAGTGCATCCCGCTGGACGTTGCCGGACAGTTTTTCGAGGCGTTTCTCGATGGCCGCCAGGTAGCGGGGGAGCTGGCTCAGCTGCCTGTAGCCCGTGCGGGCCACAAATCCCGGGAACACAAGCTGCTCGAGCTGGCTCCTGACATCGTTCAGGGCGCTGATCAGCGCCAGGCTGGTGGTGCCCTTCAGCTGTTTCTCAATGCGCCGGGTGCTGGCCAGGACGCGCTCCACGACGGCGGTCACGCTGAAGACGGTATCGATGAGCTCGGCCCGGACCTGCTCGTAGAGGGCATCGAAGGACTCCCGGTCCCATGGCAGTTCCGCCGGCGTCAGTTTGTCCACTGCAGCCAAGGCACAGTCGGCAATGAGGGCTGAGACGGAACCGTGCGGGTTCTGGCTGAAAGTCAGCTTTTCGGTGTTGTTCAGGTGCTCCAGCACGTAGCGGTCAGGCGCCGGAACGCGGAGTGCCAGGAGCCTGATCACACCGCCACGCATGGCTTCCAGCTGCTCCGAAGACGTCTGGAAGACGCGCAGCGCTACCGACGTTCCTTCATCCACCAGCGCCGGATAGCCGGTGACAGTGTGGCCCTTGACGGTATTGCTGACCTGACGCTGCACCGTGCCGACGGTCCACTCGGTCAGGCCGGACTGTTCCCTGAAGCCCGTGCCGGTGGGGATGGTGCTGCCGGCTACCGATGCCGCGGGCGTGGACTTTCCTGCTGACTTCGGCGCCGTGGTTGCGGGAGTTGCCCCCAGGGATTCCGCGATGGCCCGGCGCGTTGCCGGGGCGAGCCGCTCCTGGAGTGCAGCGAGGTCCTTGCCCTCATCGAGCACCTTGCCTTTGCTGTCCACCACCTTGAAACTGACCCGGAGATGGGACGGCACGGCATCCCAGTTCCAGGATCCGGACGGTATGACATGGCCGCGGATGCGGCGCAGGGCCAGCTCCAGCGAGGCTTCCAGCTCGTCGTTTGCCGGATCGAAGTCCGATTCGAGGGCGGCAACGGCCTGCCGGGCCACATCCGGGGCGGGCACAAAGTTCTTGCGGACCTGCTTGGGGAGGGACTTGATCAGGGCGGCCACGAGCTCGGCGCGTTGGCCGGGGATCAGCCAGCGGAAGGCGGCGTCATCCAGCTGGTTAAGGAAGAGCACCGGCACTTCGGCCGTGACGCCGTCGGACGGGTTGGGCGGTGAGCCCGGCGCCACCGGGTGGAACTCGTAGCTGAGGGGCAGCTCGAAGCCCTTGTGCAGCAGGGTTTTCGGATACGCGGCTTCGTCCAGGTCATCGGCGTCCTCATTGAGCAGCAAGGACTTGTCGTAGTCCAGGAGGTCCGGGTTCTGCTGCCGGGCGTCCTTCCACCACTTGTCGAAATGCCGCTCGGACACAACGTCGGGGCCGATCCTGGCGTCGTAGAACTCAAACAGGGTTTCGTCGTCCACCAGCAGGTCGCGGCGGCGCATCCTGGCCTCAAGCTCCTCGACTTCGAGGAGAAGGGCCCGGTTGCGGTGGAAGAACTTGTGGTGTGTCTTCCAGTCGCCTTCCACCAGGGCATGCCGGATGAAGAGTTCGCGGGCCAGGACAGGATCCACGCGGCTGTAGTTGACCCGGCGCTGGGGGATGATGGGCACCCCGTAAAGCGTGACCTTCTCGTACGCCATGACTGCGCCCATTTTGGTGGACCAGTGCGGCTCGCTGTACGTGCGCTTCACGAGGTCCGGCGCCACCTGTTCGGCCCAGACGGGATCGAACTTGGCGGCTACCCTCGCCCAGAGGCGGCTGGTCTCCACGAGTTCGGCCGCCATCACAAACGTGGGGGACTTCTTGAACAGCGCCGAGCCGGGGAAGATCGCGAAGCGGCTGCCGCGCGCGCCTGCGTACTCGCGCTTGCGGTCATCGAGA
>DASSIA010000248.1:0-4177 GCA_035692345.1 Arthrobacter sp.
AAGGACGCCCGCCCGGGTGGTCATCTTCACGTAGCGGCCGTGTTCCGGATCGGCCCACTGGGCGATCTGCAGCCGCGGGCAGCCGTTTACTGCGCCTGCGGTGAGTGCTTCTTCATCCCACGGCTCAGCGGAAACATCCCCGGCCACAGCCATATTCATGCCGCGCGCCTTGAGGACAATCACGCCGTCCTGTTCCTGGGGCTGTTCCTGAAACAGATCGGCGTCCTCCTGTGTGCCGGTGGCCAGCAGCCTCAGGTACTCGGCCAGCCATTCGGCCTGCCGCCACCCGGGGCCCACCAGCCCGGACGGGCCCTTCGCCGTGGGGCACTCCAGGCACAACGGGTCCGGACAGTGCACCTCGGCGCAGTCGCCGATCGCGAAGATGTGCGGCTCGTGGTGGGCCCGGAGCCGGTGGTCCACCAGGATCCCGGCACCAACAGACAGGCCGCAGCCCTCGGCGAGCTCCGTCCGGGGACGGACGCCGCAGGAGAGGACCAGGAGGTCGCCGTCGATCGCCGAACCGTCATCGAGCAGCAGCGCCGAGAAACCGCCGTCGGGCGCGTTGTGCTCCACGCCGGTGGAGCGCGCGTTGCCCGCCATCCGGACGCCGCACCGGCGCAGGCTTGCGGCGAGGACCGCTCCGCCGCCGCGGTCGATGTTCCGTCCCAGGGGGTGCGGCCCGTTGTGCACCACCGTGACCGTGGCACCTTCCTCAGCGGCGGCGAGGGCTGTTTCGAGGCCCAGGACGCCGCCGCCCAGCACCACCACGCGCTTGCCGCCGTCGACCGCTGCGCGCAAAACCGCCGCGTCCCGAAGGTCCCGGAGCGCCGTGACGCCCGCAGGAAGGACGGGGGAGGCGGGGTCCGGGTTGATGCCGGTCAGGTTGGGGATGACGGGCCGGGAACCGGTGGCGAAGACCAGCCGCTCATAGTGGGCGGAGGTGCCGTCGGTGAGGAGGACCTGCTGGCGGGCGCGGTCCACGCGGCGGACCCGCACACCGAGCCGGACGTCCACGCCTTCGGCGATCAGCGCGGCGGCGTCGGAAAGGGCCAGGGCATCGGCCGTGGTGCGTCCGACGCCCAGATCAGCCACCAGCACGCGGTTGTACGCGGCCTCGGCCTCCTCGCCCACCACGGTCAGGCTGACCTGCCCTTCGCGGACTGCGGGCAGCAGTTCATCAATCAGGCGGGCAGCCACCGGGCCAAAACCAACAATGACAATCTGCTCACTCATGACGCCTCCGATGTCTGAAGAACACTGTGCTGACGTCCGGTTGCGACAGCCCGGACCCACACCTTGTTGAACTTGAATTCGGGCATCCCGGAAATGGGATCCGTGGCCGCCTCGGTGAGGCGGTTGGCGCTTTCGAGTTCCGGAAAATGGAACGGCAGGAAGACGGTCTCGGGACGGATCGCGGTGCTGAGTTCTGCCCGGCAGACCACCTCGCCGCGTTCGTTGGCCACCGAGACAAAAGCACCTTCGGTGATGCCCATGGCGGCCGCGGCGGCCGGATGGATCTGCAGTTTCGCCTCGGGCTGGGCAGCCAGCAGTTCGGACACGCGGCGGGTCTGCGCCCCGGACTGGTAGTGCTCCAGGAGGCGGCCGGTGATGAGGGTCATGGTTTGCGCGCCCGGGTTGGGGTTCGTTGCCGGGGAACGACGACGGCGGGGCGTCACCGGGGTCATGACCGCCTTGCCGCCGGCGTGGGCAAACGTCTCCAGGAACAGGCGCGGCGTGCCCTGGCTGCCCGCGGGGTAGGGCCAGTAGGCGGCTTCGCCGCGGTCCAGCATGGCGTAGTCGATGCCGGAGTAGTCGGCGTGCCCGCCGGCCGAGGCCAGTCGCAGCTCCTCGAAAACTGTTTCCGGATCTTCGCTGTACGTGGACGGGGCCTCGAGCGCTTCCGCGAGGCGGGCCATGATCCACAGTTCACTCCGTGCGCCCGCGGGCGGCTGCAGGGCCCGGCGGCGGCGGAGGACGCGTCCCTCCAGATTGGTGAGCGTGCCTTCCTCCTCGGCCCACTGCAGGACCGGGAGGACGAGGTCGGCTTCGGCAGCCGTCTCGGACATCAGGAAATCGCAGACCACCAGGAAATCCAGGCTGCGGAGCCCGGCGATGACGGCGTTCGCGTCGGGGGAGGCCACCACGATGTTGGAGGCGTGCACAAAAAGGCACCGGACGCCGTCGGGCTGTCCCAGGGACTTCAGCAACTGGACAGCGGGCAGGCCCGGTCCGGGGATGGTTTCTTCCGGGACGCCCCAGACGCCGGCCATGTGGGCGCGCGCGGCGGGGTCGGTGATCTTCCGGTAGCCGGGGAGCTGATCGGCCTTCTGGCCGTGCTCGCGGCCGCCCTGGCCGTTGCCCTGGCCGGTGAGCGTGCCGTAGCCGCTGCGGCGGGAGCCGGGCAGGCCCAGGAGGAGGCTGAGGTTGATCGCGGCGGTGGCCGTGTCCGTGCCGTCCACGTGCTGTTCCACGCCGCGGCCAGTGAGGATGTAGCTGCCGCCCTTGCCCGCGCCGTCGGCGAGCCTGCGGGCGGTGTCCCGGATGAGCTCCGCCGGGACGCCGGTGAGGGACTGGACGCGTTCGGGCCAGAATGAGTTGACGCTGCGGACTACTGCCTCGTAGCCGGTGGTGCGTGCCGCGATGAAGTCTTCGTTGGCCAGGCCCTCGTGGATGATCACGTGCGAGAGGCCCAGCAGGAGGGTGAGGTCCGTGCCCGGCAGGGGCTGGAGGTGCAGGCCGCCGCCGTCGGCCGTGAAATTTGCCGTGGCTGAGCGGCGGGGATCCACCACGATCAGGCCGCCGGCGTCGCGGGCGCCCTGGAGGTGCTGCACAAACGGCGGCATGGTTTCGGCGACGTTGGAGCCGAGCATCATGATGGTGCTGGCGGAATCCAGATCGGTCAGCGGGAACGGGAGGCCGCGGTCCAGGCCGAAGGCGCGCATCCCGGCGGCCGCGGCGGAGGACATGCAGAAACGGCCGTTGTAGTCGATGCGTGAGGTGCCCAGGGCAATGCGGGCGAACTTGCCCAGCATGTAGGCCTTCTCGTTGGTGAGGCCGCCGCCACCGAAGACCCCGACGGCGTCCTTACCGTGGCGTGCCTGCGTGTCCTTCACGGCGGTGGTGACCAGCGCCAGGGCCTGGTCCCAGCCGATGGGGCGATGGACGCCGTCGGGCCCTTTGAGTAGGGGTTCGGTGACCCGTCCGGGGTGGTTCAGGAGCGTGGCTGAGGTCCAGCCCTTGCGGCACAGGCCGCCGCGGTTGGTGGGGAAGTCGCGGCCGCTGACTTCCAGGAGCGGGGCTGCCAGGGGAGTGGCTTCCGCAGCGGCCGGAGCGGCGGATCCAGCCGGCACGGGGACTGACCCCGGCTGGGCAGCCGGGGTCAGTCCCGCAGGGGATGTGAGCGTCATGGCGCACTGCAGGGCGCAGTAAGGGCAGTGCGTGTCGGCGCTTTTGGTCATGTTAGACGTGTCCCATCGCGTTTCGGTTGGCGTTGCGGATGTAGAAGAACCAGCAGACCGCGAGCATCACAACGTAGGCTCCGACGAATCCGTAAAAGGCCGGGGTGTAGGAACCGCTGGACGTGTTGGAGGCGTTCAGCACCTGCGGGATGACAAAGCCGCCGTACGCTCCGATGGCGGAGATCAGGCCGAGGGCCGAGGAAGCGAGCCGCTGGGTGGCCACGGTGCTGGCGCCCGCTTTTGCTGCCCGGCTGGAGGTGGCGAAGATGACCGGGATCATGCGGTACGTGGCGCCGTTTCCGAAGCCGCTGGCCGTGAAGAGCATCAGGAACAGGACCAGGAAGAGCCAGAAGTTCTTCAGCGGCAGCGTCCAGATCATGGTCAGGGTGATGACGGCCATGGACGCGAAGGCTGCCACGGTCATCCGTGCCCCGCCCATGCGGTCCGCCATCCGTCCGCCATAGGGACGGGCCAGGGAACCGACCAGCGGGCCGAGGAAGGCGAGGGACAGCGCCACGGTGCCCACTCCAATGGAGGAGAACGCCGGGAAGTAGTCCTTGATCAGCTTGGGGAACACGCCGGCGAAGCCGATGAACGAGCCGAACGTGCCGATGTACAGCAGCGCCATGATCCACAGATGCGGTTCCTTCAGCGCCGCGACCGAACCGGCCACGTCACCCTTGGCACTGGTGAGGTTGTCCATGTACTTCCAGGCGCCG
>DASSIA010000249.1:0-7419 GCA_035692345.1 Arthrobacter sp.
GTACTTAATATCCCGAGCCTGCTTGGTAGCTTTTGCCTTTTGACGGCCGCGCCCCATGGCGTGACCCCCTTTTGTACTCGGACCGGAGGTGGTCACCTTGGCTATCGGTGAGGCCCCGGAATGTTTGGTCAATTTGTCGTAACACCTAGATTACATGCTTTCCGCGCGCGGTGCTTGCCAGCCCGTGCGCCGAAGCACCATGCCGGGTACCCCTTCCGCTGCGACGCGCAGGGTTCCCGGCTTTTTTGTTGGATAGAGTCTCCCCATAAGCTGCCGATCCGGGTGCACGGAGCGGCCGCGTCGAATGGCGAAACCCAGGAGGGGTATCCGGATGGACAATCAGGAACCACGTCCCATCCCACCGAAACCTGCCGCTCCGCCGACCGCAGGTCTGCCGCAAATTGCTGCCCCGGCGGCTGCCCCTGTCCGGAAGCCCCGCCGGGTCGCATCAACGCTCCTGAAGGCTGTCTTCGTGCTGGTTCTGCTGGGCGTGGTGGGAAGCCTGGTGTGGCTCGCCACCTGGTTCGGTTCCGAGGCCAAAGACAAGTCCGACGACGGCGGCTCGGGGATCGTGGAAACCTCACCCACTCCCCTGGCCACCCCGTTCCCCCTCCCCCGCGAGGGTGTGGAGCCTCCGGCCTACCGGCTGGGCGACTGCTTCAAGGATTTCGATCCCGCCGCCTTGCGGTCCACGGTTGTGGCCTGCGATACCGGCCACTCGGCCCAGCTCGTCGCCGTCTTCCGCTATCCCGCCGTCGGCTCCTATCCGGGCCGCGAGGCACTCGCCGCCAAGGCGCTGGAAGCCTGCCACGCGGCGAGGCTTGCTCCGGCTGCCAACCAGTACACGCTGAACTTCCAGCGCGCCTACCCGAGCAGCACCAGCTGGGAGTCGGGCGACCGCCGGGTGGACTGCTACGTCACGGCCGACGGCGGAAACGTCATCACAGCCAGCGTGCTCCCGTGAGGGGGCACGCCGGGCCGGGAAGACTGGGACCTGTCAGTTGATGTCCGACGGGTGCTTCGCCAGGGGTGTGACCGAAATGTCCATGTACGGGAACAGCGGCAGGCCCGAGATCATGTTGTGCAGTTCGTCGTTGCTTTCGGCATCAAAGACCGAGTAGTTCGAGTACTCGCCCACAACGCGCCAGATGTGGCGCCATTTGCCCTGCTGCTGCAGGTCCTGGGAGTAGGCCTTTTCGGTGGCCTTGATGGCCGCAGCCTCCTCGGCCGGCATGTCGGTGGGAATGTTGACGTCCATACGAACCAGGAACAGCATGTGTTTCTCTTTTCTTGTAGGAAGGGCTTTAGCCCAGGAAGCCCCAGAGCAGGATGGCTGAGATGTAGATGATTCCTACCCAGAACATCATGATCACGGTATAACCCATAATGTCCTTGAGCTTGAGCTTGGAGAGGGCAAGTGCGGGCAGGATCCAGAAGGGCTGGACCAGGTCGTTCCAGGCGTTGCCCAGCATGACGGACATGGAGGTCTGGGCCGTGGAGGCGCCGATGGCGTTTGCGGCGTCGATCATGAAGGGGCCCTGGATCACCCAGTGGCCCCCGCCGGACGGTGCGAAGAAGTTGATCACGAAGGAGCTGATCAGTCCCCAGAAGGGCAGGGTCTCCGGAGTGGAGATGCTGGTGAAGACGCCGGAGATGGTCACCACCAGGCCCGAGCCGGCCATGATCGCCATGATGCCCGCGTAGAACGGGAACTGGAGGATGATGCCGGAGATCGTCTTGATGCCCTCGTTGAGCTGCTTGAGGTAGGCGTTGGGGGTGCCCAGAAGCAGGATGCCGAGGAACAGGATGAAGAAATTGATGAGGTTCAGGTCCACCCCGCCGCCGCGGACGAAGTGCACCACTACATAGGCCATCCCGAGCGCGCCGATTGCCATGGCGAGGATCCGGCTGTTATTGAGCTTGGAAGCGATGGTGTCCGCGTCCGCGTCCACCGCAACGGCCTTGGCGGGCTCGGAGAAGTGCAGCGCCCGGTCGATTTCCGTGACCGGCTGGCCGGGCTTGGGGTGGAGCATGGCGTTCAGCAGCGGCAAGGTCACCAGGACCACGACGGCGGTAATCACCATCGGGAGCGAGAAGATGGTTTCCGCCAGGGAGATCAGGCCCATCTGCTTCTGCATCGGGTGCCCCGGCGTCGAAATAAGCATGGGAATGGTAGCTGAGAGCCCCAGGCCGTACATGGTGAATCCGCTGTAGGCTGCGGCGATGATCAGCGGATAGTGGACGCCCTTGACGTGCAGGGCAAGCTTCTTGGCGATGATGCCGCCGATGACCAGGCCGAATCCCCAGTTGAGGTAGGATCCCACCGCGCCCACGAGGGTTGCCACGATCACAGCCGTACGCGGGGTTTCCACGTGGCTGACGATCGCGTTGAGCAGACGCTCCACAATGGGGGCGTTGGCCAGGACGTAGCCCATGGCCAGAATGACGGCCATCTGCGTGGTGAAGGCGAGCAGGGACCAGAATCCGTTGCCCCATGCCGCTGTGACGTCGTCGATGCTCTGGCCTTCGATCACAACGGCGAGGATGACGGTCAGGATGGTCAGGATGATGGCGAAGACAAAGGGGTCCGGCAGGTAGCGCCGCATCAGTTCGGTGAAGAAGCCGGTCACCTTTTGCATGCCGACGGCACGCTTGGCGACGGGGAGTTCGGCCCTGTCCATTGTTTTGGTCATGATTGTCCTCATTGAAGTGAAAGAAACGTTGGCGCTCAACAGGGGGAAGGAGTTGCCTGCGAGTTGGCCGCGGGGAGGCGCAGGGAAGCTTTCGGCGGACGGCGGGTCAATGCTTCGCGTCACAGCCGTGGGTAACCTGGCGCACACTTAAGGTTGCAGATTCAAGTCATAAGTGTCCAATAAACTTTCCTTAAGGAACCGATTACGAAACCCTTATGGATGGCCGGCCGATGCACCTGAAGTACCTGCGCGCTTTTGCAGTCCTCGCCGAGGAACTGCATTTCGGCCGCGCCGCGGAGCGGCTGGCGGTGGCGCAACCGCAGCTCAGCGTGTGGATCCGGAGGCTGGAACAGGAGCTCGGCGTCGTACTTTTTGACCGTACGTCCCGGACCGTTCGCCTGACCGATGCAGGGCACGCAGTCTGCGGTCCCATCATGAAGACGCTCGAAAGTGCCAGCCTGATCGAGCGCGCTGCGATGCTGGGCAGCTCCGCGGTGGTGGGGAAGGTGGTGGTGGGTTATGCGGGCGCCAGCAGCAGGGATGTGGTGCCGCCGCTGACCAAAGCCGTCCGGGCTGCTGAACCGGGCATCGAGTTGAAGCTGAAGTCGCTGGTATATGGCGGCCTGGCACCGGCCGCCGTGGCGTCGGGCGCAATTGATATTGGGTTCTCCCGCCTGCCAGTGCGGGGCAAAGACGTCCGGACGCGGGTGTTCGCCCATGAACGCATCCTGGTGGCCCTCCCCGAAGACCATCCCCTGGCGTCTGCTGAGGTGGTGGCCCTGAAGGATCTTGCCAACGAACCCTTCGTGGCCTTCCCGGCAACCATCGGCTCGAACCTGCGGGACGCAACCACGCGGCTGGCGCTGGAAGCGGGGTTTTCGCCGCGGGTGATGCAGGAGGCCCCGGACTCCTACGCCGTTCTGAGCCTGGTGGCGGCCGGTGTGGGCGTTACGCTGACGCTGTCCTCGGTCCGCCACATCAATCCCCCGGGCCTGGTCTACCGGGAACTTGACGGGCCGCCGACGTACCTGGCCGTAGCCGTGGTGTGGCGGGACCAGGGCGTTGGCCGGGCCACCCAGGCGGTGCTGGACATCTTCGAACAGATTATGCCGACGCCGGCCGTCCCGCCCGGCCGGGTCCTCGGCTGACCGGCCCTCTTCTGGGATGTGGAGTTATGGCAATCGGTTGCCATCATGTCGGCGAGACAAGTAGAATACTTTAGCGGACCTGATACCTATTGCCAAGATTTATTGTGCAAGCGATTGCCATTGGAGCCTTACTGTGCGGCCAAATTCGACCCCCGGACCGGATACCCAGCTTGGCGCCGGAGTATGAGCGCGCCCATCGGGACGGCGATTATCGGCACAGGCGCGATCGCGGAGACACACGCCGCAGCGATTGAACGCACTGATGGCCTTGAACTGGTTGCCATCGGCTCACGGTCAGTTGCCAGCGCCCAGGACTTCATCAACAAGCATCGAAACGCCTGGACTGCTCCTGACGTCAGGGCCCGCACCCTCGATGAGGTGCTCCGTGACGAACGGGTCGAGCTCGTCTCAGTGGTTACCCCTACGGGCACGCACATTGACATCGGCAAGCGCGTTCTCGACGCCGGCCGGCACCTGCTGCTCGAAAAGCCGATCGATGTAGACCTGGCGCGCACGCTGGAGTTCGCACAGGTGGCCGCAAGGGCCGAAGAGCGAGGCCTTGTCTCGGCGTCCGTCAGCCAGAATCGGTTCAGTCCGGCGGCAGCGAAGGTGCGGAACGCCATTGACAATGGCCGGCTTGGACAGCTCACGTCCGGAGTTGCTTCGGTGGGCTGGTGGCGGAGCCAGGCGTACTACGATCGCGCTGATTGGCGCGGAACATGGGCCCAGGACGGCGGCGGGGCGCTGATGAACCAAGGAATCCACACCCTGGACATGCTCCTCTGGTTTCTCGGCGAGCCCGTCCGTGTGAACGCCAGCAGCCGCCGCCTCGCCCACGGGCGGATCGAGGTCGAAGACACCCTGGCCGCCGTCGTTGAATTTGCCTCCGGCGCGCTGGCCACCGTCCACGCCACCACCGCTGCGTATCCAGGCCTCGCAACCCGGCTCCAGATCATGGGCACACGCGGCAGCGCCGTCATCGAGCACGAAGGCCTCAGCTACCTTCACCTTGCCAATGGCACCGATGTTGGCGACATGGGACTCCACGGGACCGGCAATCAAGTCATCTCCCCCAACCACGCCTGCCACAGGGACGCTACGTCGAGCGCGTCCGGCCATGCACGGCAGTTTGCCGACTTCGTGAGGGCTATCCGCACCGGAGAGCGCCCGCTGACCACCATCGCGGATTCCGTGAGCACGCTGGCCACCATCCATGCGATCTACCGCGCCGCCACGAGCGGGGCTGCCGTTGAGTTGGCAGAGGTCATCGCTTCCCCCACGTCAGAGCCTTATCGCGTCGGGACCGCCGCGTCCCGCGTTCAACGTTGAACCATCGAAAAGGAGCACGTCATGATCCACGAACTGAACCACATAGGTATCGTCGTCTCTGACCTCGATACGTCCGTGGACTTCTACACGAAACTGCTCGGCGCCAGGAAGGTCTGGGAAACCAAGGTGGAGGCGTCAGGGATGGAAATCGTGTACCTCCAGCTTGCCCAGGGCCTCGTGGAGCTGTTGTCCTTCGCCGATGACGCGTTGCCGATCGGCACGAACCATCTCGGTTTCTACAGTGACGATCTGGACGACGACTTTGCGCGGATCGTAGGGCATGGTGCCGAGCCGGTGGTGGAACCCCGGCTGACAGCTTCCGGCGCCGGCCGCCAAGCGATTGTGCTCGACCCGGATGGCGTCTCGATCGAGTTGCTCCAACGGGACCTCCCGCTCCGCAGCGGCACGGTGCCGCACCCCCATATCCAAGCCATCGATCACTTCGCGCTTCAAGCGTCGGACCACGACCGTACGTTCGCCTTTTACACCGGCGGACTGGGGATGGCGGTGGCGAAACAAATCCAGATCCCTGCCCTGCACACCACACTCAGCTATCTCCACCACGGCGAGGATGTGCTGGAGATCCTTCCTGAAGTTCATGGCGGACCACGCCTGCACCACATTGCCCTGGCCGTGGACGACGTCGAGGCTACTCTCGCGTATTTGGTCTCGATCGGAGGCACACCGGACGGCCCGGCAAAGCCCGCCGCCGGCGGCGTCGGCAGCATCGGTTCGGTGACCGACCCGGACGGTACCGTCATCGAATTCATCGATCGGCCCCGGGTCCTCGAGGTGTGACACAGGGACGGTGGGCAGCCAGAAGACCGCTGCCGCATCCAGCCTGCCATTAGGACAAGGCCGTGATGGCAAGATGCCGCACAATGGCCGTGCCGCCTTCCACCCACACGTCGGTGCCCAGGTTCCCGGACACGGGGAACACCAGATCGCTCATGACCACCCTGCCGCCTTGGGCGAAGACCTCCACCGAGCACTGGTCGACGATTACACAGAGCCTTAGCACGCCGCCGTCGAGCTTCACGGGCGCCGACTCAGCCGACGCGAACTTTCCGTGGAAGGCGGTGTTTCCGGAGTTGCGGCGATCCAGGGTGAGCCGGCTCGTCACGGCATCAAAGCTGAGAACAGTTGCCGCGCCCCCGTCCGATGCGCCGAGAAGCCTCAAAGCAACGGTCCGGGCCGTGCCGGGCAGGATCTCGGCCTCGATCAGCTGGGCTGATCCGGGCATCGCGTCGGACAGCTGCAACAGAGAGTCATGAAGATCCACGTCCTGGATGGTGCGGGCCGGTTCCCCACAGTCCAACGGCAGCACCGGGCGCTGCACCAGGCGCGGCACACCGTCCACCGTCGCGAGCTCGACCTCGCGGGCGAGCGACATCCCGGAGCGCCACGGAGACGTGGGCAAGGAGTTGGCATAGTCCCAGTTGTTCATCCAGCCGATCATGATGCGGCGGTTCTCCGGGGCATTGCTGAAGGAGACGGCGGCGTAGTAGTCACGTCCCCAGTCGAGCCACAGACAGTGTGCGAGATCCGTGGTCCCTTCGGCATCGGCTGGAACGAGCGAATCAGGGTCTGCGGTGAACTGCACCCCGTCGAAGTCGCCGACGAAGTACTGCCCGCCCGAGCCGCCGGCCACGGCACCCGGGTTGATATTGACCACGAGGACCCACTTGATGTTGTCCGGGTCTCCGTCGACGGGGAGCGGGAAAAGGTCGGGGCATTCCCATTCGGCTCCTGCAGCGTTTGCAGGCCCGAAGGTGCTGAGGTATTCCCAGTCCTTGAGGTTGGCCGAGCGGTACAGCACAACCTGCTGATCCCGGGCTTCCACCGCCACCATGACCCAGCAGGAACCGGCCGGTCCGTCGTAGCGGAACACCTTGGGGTCCCGGAAATGAGCCGAGCCGCGGCCGAGCACCGGGTTGCCTTCGTATTTGTTCCACGTCATGCCGGCGTCCGTTGAGAACGCGAGCGACTGGGCTTGTGTCCCGTGGTGCACCGAGGCTTCCTTAAAGGCACTCGTGTAGATGGCCACCAAGGCCGGATCTTCCACTGTGCCGAATCCCGATGTATTTCCGTAGTCCACCACGATGCTGCCTGAATAGACGTCTTCTTCCTCGTCGCAGGCGATGGCAACCGGGTGTTCGGTCCAGTGCAGAAGGTCGGTTGAGGTGGCGTGTCCCCAGGACATGTTGCCCCAGACGTTGTCGAAGGGGTTGTTTTGGTAGAAGAGGTGG
>DASSIA010000250.1:0-5859 GCA_035692345.1 Arthrobacter sp.
CGCGCTTAGCACGCATACAAATCCGCAGTTCCATGGGGAGTGGGTTATGTTTGGGCTTCCACTTGGACCCTGACACCCGGCATTATCCGGATCGGGACACGAAGAAGCGCTTGAACAACTCATCTAGTATGCCGGATATTATGCCCAGAAGCGAATCTGCCCTCATCAGCGGGCCACAACCCCCGTTCCGCCCAAGTGAGTCGCGCTATCTGTCGTTATGAGGGCTCATAACGGCATCTACTGCGACCTACTTGGGTCATTGCCTTCGGCAACATCCGAATGGATGATGGGGGAATGACCGTCGAAGAGGACGATGCTGTCCGGGATCTGGCCGGCCGCCTGCCGCGCTCGTTCACGTTGGGCGTGGCCGCGGCGGCCTTCCAGATCGAAGGCGCCCTGTCGGCTGACGGCCGCGGACCCTCCGGCTGGGACGCCTTTGCGGAGAAACCCGGCGCCATCATCGACGGACACTCGCCGGCGGTGGCCTGCGACCACTACAACCGGTCCGCCGAAGATGTGGCGCTTATGCGGGAGCTTGGCGTCGATTCCTACCGCTTTTCCATCTCCTGGCCGCGGATCCAGCCGGAGGGCCGCGGAGCCTTCAACGAGCAGGGCCTGGACTTCTACGACCGCCTGATAGACCAGTTGCTTGAAGCGGGCATCTCCCCCATGGCCACCCTGTACCACTGGGATACGCCCCTGCCCCTGGAACATCGCGGCGGCTGGATGAACAGGGCCACCGCGGAACGCTTCGCCGAATACTCCGCCGCCGCAGGCCGTCGTTTTGGTGATCGTGTGGACCAGTGGGTCACGCTCAATGAACCAGCCTCGGTGGTGCTCAACGGCTATGCCCTGGGCGTCCACGCGCCAGGCCGGGACCTTCTCTTTGACGCCTTTCCCGCCGTCCACAACCAACTCCTGGCCCACGGGCTCGCCGTCCAGGCGCTACGTGCGGCAGGGGTCCGCGGCGGAATCGGCGTGACCAATCTCCACTCCCCCGTCCGGCCGGCCACCCGGAAACTCCGGGACAAGTACATTGCCGTGGTTTTCGACCTGATGCTCAACCGCATTTATGCCGATCCGGTCCTCCTGGGCCGGTACCCGCGCCCGTCACTGATCGCCAAGCCCTGGTTCCGGTCGTTCGGCAGAATCCCCGACGCCGACCTCCGCACCATCCATCAGCCCCTGGACTTCTATGGCGTGAACTACTACTACCCGACCAAGGTGGCAGCCGGACGGGGTCCGGCCGAAAGCCCCACGGGTCCCGCCGAGGCCATGGTGCGGGTGCCGTTCCACCAGGAGCCTTTTCCCGAATACGGCACCACGGGCTTTGGCTGGCCGGTGGCCCCGGATCATCTCGGAATCCTGCTGCGCGAACTCAAGGACCGGTATCAGGAGGACCTGCCTCCGCTGTACATCACCGAAAGCGGCGCCAGCTTCCCGGAGCCCGATCATGTCAGCGGCCCTATCCAGGACCAAAAGCGGATCGACTACATTGCCGGCCATTTGCGGCACGCCATGGACGCGACGGCTCCGGGCGGAATTGCCCACGACGTGGACCTCCGCGGCTACTACGTCTGGACTTTCATGGACAACTTCGAATGGGCTGCCGGCTACTCACAGCGATTCGGCCTGGTGCACGTGGACTTCGATTCCTTGGAACGAACTCCCAAGCAATCGTTTTACTGGTACCGGGCGCTCAGCCGGGCAAGGAAATTGCTCGCCGGCGGAGACCAGCCCGGCTGAAGACGCCCGGCGTGCGCCCGAGCCCGCCCGCCTCAGGCCAGCCGGCCCTGTTACTGGTTCTTGTTTGCCCGGTTGATGCGCTTGGCGCGGTCAATCTCATTGCGGAAATGCTTCCTGGCCCAGAACACTCCGGCGACCACGGCAACTGCGATGATCAGAAAAATCAGCCATCCCATGATGGACTCCTCTCGATGCCAGCAACAGTATCAGGGCCGGCGTGACGGTTCCCGGCCGCGGGACTGCGGGTTGGCCTCGGGGCCAGGCTGGACCTCTGGCCCGGCGGCCGGCGCTTGGCCGGCAGTCCCCCGGTTGAGGCGCCGGACGGCAAACACGATCAGCCCAACGGCAATGAATGCCAGCAGCAGGAACGTGTACTGCCGCATGGCCCACAGTATGCAGGCTGCCACCCCGGCAGCGCCCCACCAGACAAACAGCCGCTCCCCCAGGCCAAGGCCAGCCACGAGCAGCAGGGCGAAAAGCACCAGCACCCACAGTTGCTGCCCGCCCGTACCGCCGAACACCACGCCCAGTCCGGTCAGGGACAGCAACACAGACGCCGCGCCTACGAGGAACCGCCCTGCCGCCAGGTTGCCGGAGAGGTACCGCAAGGCACCGAGAAGTGCCGCCAGGACCACATACCACTGAACCACCCAGAACGGATCGGGGAGGCCGATCAAGCTCCGGCCTGTGCGACCAACCGGACCATCCAATTCGAAGATGGCCGCGCGCTGGACGGCAATGGTCAGCAGCAACGCACCCACCTCCAAGGCGGTCCGTCGCGCCCGTTCGGGCGCCTCACGGTAGGAGATCCCGACAGCGGCGGCCACCACGGCTGCCGCCGCCCAGGAGGTTGCGTCGTGGCGGATGCCGGCCAACGCCACGACAACCAGACCCAGGAACGCGGCTCCCGCCAGTGACCAGCGACGCACCCCGTCCTGCTGCAACGGCCCGCTGCGAATGAGCCGCGCCGCATAAAGGGCAGCGGAGGCCACGCCCGCGCCGGTCAGCCACGGCAGGAATCCGCCCCAGTCGCCGGGGACGTCCGGATACACCGCCGAAGCCAAGACAACCGAGCCGCCGAGTGCTGCCAGAGCTGCCGGCGGATAAAGGACCGGCAGCTCCTCGACGTGTGACGCGGTAAAGCACACGGCCGACAGGACCAGGACAGCCGCACCAGCCACCCAGTCCGCAGCCAACGGCGAGATGAGCAGCCCGGCGCCGGCAAACGAACCAGCAGTAACGAGCCATAGCCAGTGTTCGATGCCCTCGGCGCCTGAGTTCTGCGGGCGCCCGCCCTGCGGGGGCGCGCTCCGCCGCCGCAAGATACCGGCAGCGGCGGCGAGCAGCGCAACACCCAGCAGAGCCATGGCAGTTCCGGTGTGAGTCAGAACCGGGAACACCAGGAACGTCCCGCCGAAAGTGAACAGCGGGCCCAGAGCCAGCACGCCGAGCAGCACGGCGTACACGCTGAAGTACAAGGCTCCGCGGGCAATGAAGAGTTTCCTGGCCACCACTGCGGAGACCAGGAGCAGCAGCAGTTCAAGCAGCACTACCCAGCGGCCGCCGTCGACGTCCGGCGCCGGCAGTCCCACGCCGCCCTGCCTCATCACGTACGCCAGCGGCAGCACAGCCTGCCCCGCCAGGGTGATCCAGACTGCCGCCTGCTGGAACGGAATGTCGGCCAGCCGTGAGCGCATCACCCATCGGACGGCGTGCTGCGCCGCGAGGACCAGGGCAAAGGTTACCGAAACCGCAGTGGGAGACGCGGTGATGTCGTAACTGAGGACCAACGCCAGGCCAGCCGTCAGTACGCGGGCCGCCACGAAGTACCAGCCCTTTTGTACGCGCTGCGGCTCGGCCACCACCATCAACGCGGAGTAGACAGCGAAGATGCCCAGGATGAGTTCCACCCGCAACAGGTCGCCGCCGCTGAAGGCCAGGAGTGCACCAATAGCAACCGGAGCCACCCACACAGCACCGGCTTCCCGGCGGAGAACGTACCCCGAGGCCGCGGCGCCGGCTGCCCCGAGTGCTGCAGCGGAAGTTCCCTGCCAGTCGGCGGAACCTGCCTGCGCAAGGCTGGCGCTGCCCGCCAGTTGGAAGAGGAGTATCACGCCCGCGTCAGCAAGGATCCCGCGCGGAGCACGACGGCGGATGGCGGCTCCCAGCGGAAGGCACAGCTGGAGTGCCAGCACCGTCACGAGGACCATGGCGGGACGGACCACTTCGTCCGCGATGACCACCGGGCCGCCGTCCTGCTGCAGCTGGTGAAAGCCTGTCAGGGTAAGGACCGTGCCGGCCACCCTCGCCAACCACCAGTAGGCCCAGCGGTGTTGGCGGAGGCGCAGACGCATCGCCGTGACCAGCAGGTACGCCACCACCAGGAGGATCGCCACATTTCCGGCGCCTTGTGAAACTGCCCGGAACGCGACGGCCGGGGCCACCGCGGACATGCCCAGCGGCATGGCCTCCCACATTGTTGCCGCCCAGTCCCGTTCCGTGGCCGGCCGTGGAACCACCAGTGCCCCGATCACCACGGCGGCAGCAAGCTGGATGAACAAACCGGCGGCGGTCAGGCCGTGGTCCGGCGAGGTCTCAAGGAACGGCAGCCCGATCAGGACCAGTGCACCCCCGGCGGCGAAGACTCCCAAGGTGGCTTCCGGCGCCAAGGTCCGCACGCCGGCACGCTCCAGGAATGCAGTCAGGAGCTGCTGGCACACCAATGCCAGCAACAGTGCGAACACGGACGCTTCGGCCCGCGCCGGTCCGTCATCCAACACGGCAGCCACTGTGACGGGGACGGCAAACGTGAGGGCCAGCCTGGCAGCCAGTACCAACCGGCCACGGAAATCACCTGCCGCGTAGATCCCCCGGATCGCCCAGAAGCCGGCGGCCAGGACGAGCATGCCGGCGAGCGGCCAGGCCCCCATCGAAGGCGACGCGATTCCGGCCAAGGCCAGCGCGGCCACCGGCGCCCATTCGGCCCGGCCGGCCCACCTGACCGCCAGCACCATGCCTGTAGCCAGCGACAATGCGATGGGTATCCACAACGGCACTCGGCCGCCCCCATCGATTGCGCCATAGACAAGGCCACGGACGAATCCGGCAACAACTCCTTCAGTCCCGAACGCCGCGGTGGCGGCCAACTGGAGTGCAAACGTCGCCCCCGCATCAACCTGCCAGCGTTCTCCAGTGGTACTGGGGCTGTTGCCGTTGGCGGACGGGACAGCCTGTTGCGGCCCGGGGAACCATACCGTCAACCTGGCGGACCACAGCGCCAGCCCCATTGCCTGGGCGGCGAACAGGACGGCGGCGGCGAGCAGGGCATCACTCCCCCGGCCCGTGAGGTGCCAGATTCCGACGGCGGCAGCTACAGTCAGGGCAGCCCGGGAGGCGTAGAAGTTGAGCAGCCGGAACCGGCCCGGCACAGCAGCCATCAGGGCGAAATAGGTTCCACACATGCCGATGACCAGCGCGTACTCCGCTTTGTCCAGGAGAAGCGGCACGCAGGTGGAAGCCGCGGCAACGGCTGGCACCACCAACGGATGCAAAACCATCAGTGGCCTGGCATAGACCGGCGGCAACCAGTCTGGCCGGGCAAGGGCAAGGCCCGTCAGCAACGCAGCGACGGCGATGAGCACCACGAAATACCAGACGAGGGCCCCGCCAAGGATTGATACTCCGGAGAAGGCCGTGGAGGCCACGAACGTGAGGGACAGATATACGAGGACCCTGCTCTCCAGCCGGACAGCCGCCGCAATGTAAGCGGCAGTACCGATCAGTGAGGTGATCAGCCATGCCGCCGGGCCGTTGTGCAGTGCGAAGTTATACAGTGCCAGCCCGGTCACAGGAACCAGCGCCAGGCCGGTGCCCGTGAACGCCACCGCCGCCGGTTTCAGCCGTGGGGCCCGGGCATACAGCGCGAATCCTGCACCATAGAACAGTGCAGTCACGGCGCAGACCCCGGCAAAGCGCAACATGGGCGGAAGGCTTGTTCCGATGAAAAGTGCTGCTGCGGCCACGAGCAGCAGGCTCGCCACGTAGAGGGTGATGTTGATGTTCTGCCGGTCCCTCTTGTCACGCCGGGCCTGGCGCTCGGCAGCAGTCTCCGGG
>DASSIA010000251.1:0-7777 GCA_035692345.1 Arthrobacter sp.
CGGTACGGGATGGGCCATGCAGTCCACTCTAACGACTCTTGCCCGTTCTTGATGACCGGAACATGACATCAGGATGGACTGCATATGACGCACTTTGAGGGGCTGTGGGCGATTAGGCGCGATCTTGAGGAGATTTTGGCCTGCCAAGCCGCTGGTTTCTGACAAGCTTAAGTAACTATGGCGCACGCACATCACAAGACTGATTCCCACACCGTCGATTTCCAGGTGGACCCGGTGGTCCTGGAGCTCGGGCAGCGCTTTGTCGACGCCGGCCATGAGCTGTCGCTGGTGGGTGGTCCGGTGCGTGACCTGTTCCTGGGGCGCACGTCGCCGGACCTGGACTTCACCACGGACGCCACGCCGGGCCAGACGGTGGGCCTGATCAAGAAATGGGCGGACAACTTCTGGGAAATCGGCCGGGCCTTCGGGACGATCGGCATGCGGAAGGACGGCTTCCAGATCGAGATCACCACCTATCGCGCCGAGGCCTACGATCCGGAGTCACGCAAGCCCGTGGTGGCTTTCGGGTCCTCGCTCACTGATGACCTGCTGCGCCGGGATTTCACCATCAACGCCATGGCGCTGCGCCTGCCGTCCCTTGAACTCATTGACCCGTTCGGCGGCGTCCGGGATCTCCACGCCTCCGTCCTGGCGACGCCCGGTTCACCCGAGGCCTCCTTCTCCGATGATCCCCTCCGCATGATGCGCGCCGCACGTTTTGCCTCGCAGCTGGGCATTTCCGTGCACGACGACGTCCGCCTGGCCATGAGCCAGATGGCCGAGCGGATCACCATCATTTCCGCCGAGCGGGTCCGCGATGAGCTGGTCAAGCTCATCTGCGGCGCCCACCCCCGGGTCGGTGTGGACCTGCTGGTGGAAACCGGCCTCGCCGAGTTCGTCCTGCCCGAGGTGTCCGCGTTACGGCTTGAATCTGACGAGCACCACCGCCACAAGGACGTCTACCAGCACTCGCTGCAGGTCCTGGAACAGGCCGCTGCCCTGGAAACCGGAGCCGACGGCGCCGTGCCGGCCCCCGATTTTGTGCTGCGGTTCGCAGCGCTGATGCACGACATCGGCAAGCCGGCTACGCGGCGCTTCGAACCGGGCGGCGCGGTCAGCTTCCGTCACCACGACATGGTGGGATCAAAGCTCACCGCAAAGCGGATGAAGACCCTGCGTTTCGACAACGACAGCATCAAGGCCGTGGCCCGCCTGGTGGAACTGCACATGCGTTTCTACGGCTACGGCGATGCCGGCTGGAGCGATTCCGCTGTCCGGCGCTACGTCACCGACGCCGGCCCCTTGCTGGAGCGGCTGCACCGGCTGACCCGCTCGGACGTCACCACGCGCAACCAGCGGAAGGCTGAACGTCTCGCCTTCGCCTACGACGACCTGGAGGACCGGATCGCCGCACTTCGCGAGCAGGAGTCCCTGGACGCGGTCCGGCCCGATCTGGACGGCGCCAGAATCATGGCCATCCTGAATCTCAAACCAGGGCCCGTGGTGGGCCGTGCCTACAAGTTCCTGCTGGAGGAACGGATGGAGCACGGACCGTTGCAGCCGGAGGACGCCGAGGCCAGGCTGCTCGCCTGGTGGGCGCAGCAGCCCGAGGCGGCACCCGTGGTTCCGGAAGCACAAGAGCCTCCCGCCGCCGTCGAACCTTCCCCAATTGAGGAGTCCAAATGACTGTCCGGATGATTACACCCCGCCCCCAGCTCTGGATCCTGCGCCACGGTGAGACCGAGTGGTCCAAGAGCGGGCAGTACACCGGGCTCACCGACCTGCCGCTGACCGTGGAGGGCGAGCAACAGGCTGTGGAGGCCCGAAAAGTGCTTGACCAGGTGGACTTCGATCTGGTCCTGACATCCCCGCTGCGCCGTGCCCGGCGGACGGCCGAGCTGGCAGGCTTCCCGGACGCGCAGCATGAGCCGCTGGCAGTGGAATGGAACTACGGCGACTATGAGGGCATCAGCTCGGACCTGATCCGCAAGGACAACCCCGACTACCTGATCTGGACGCACGGCGTGCCCAACGGCGAAACCCTGGACGAAGTGGCAGCCCGCGCTGACAAGATTGTGGCCAGGGTCCTGGAATCCGGCCTGGATAACGTGCTGATTGTGGCCCACGGACACTTCTCCCGGATCCTTACCGCGCGGTGGCTGGAACTCCCGCCTGCCGAGGGTCGCCATTTCATCCTTGGAACCGCGAAAGTCTGCACGCTCGGCTGGGATAAGAAGACTCCGGCCATTGTCCGCTGGGGACTCTAAAGGAGCATTGATAAACTTTCCTGAAAAACTTTTCGAATTAAGTGGCGCATTGCGGTATTCGTAAGGTAATTTTATTCGTGACCCCAGAGCGTCTTTGCCGGGGTCACGGCGCGCGTTGCCAGGCCACTCAGCCTGCGCAGCGGCAGCATATAAAAGGAGGTTGGGAAAATGATTACTTTGACTAGCGGATGGAAGATGACCATCACCGCCACCCCGGCCCCCGCTGCTTTTACGCGCCGATTTAACGGAGTCACTGCCTCCTGACCTTCCTGTGGTGATCCCGTCCCGGCGGCGTCACTGGCACCGGGGTAAGTCCAGGCATCTCCCTCCCGGATGACTTGCTGCAGGCGACTCCTGCTGGACGACTTCTGCCGGCAAACCTTCAACGGCTTATCCACGCGGGGACGCAGCATCCCATAGTCCGGAACGCAGCTTCTTCCCCAGGGTCTGCGGCGCTCCTGCAACACGGGCCCATTACCGCGTTTGCGGTCTCTTCATAAACGCCGGGCATTTCGCTGCCTGATTATGCCGTTATTGATCCGACATTAATTGGCTCTATTTGCCATGCCTAATTTCCATCGGCCCCAATTCGACACAGAAAGGAGGTGACCATCATGATCAAAATCATCAGGAAAGCGCTGTTCATCCTGCAGGATCCTGTCCGGATTGACGGCCGGGAATTCAACGGGCAACTGCTGGACCGGCAACGTGACGACGTTTTCGTCCTCTTACACCAGCAGATCGGGGGAATGCGGTGAGGGACAACTGCTTCTTAGGAGCAGTTGAAGACCACCAGCTTCACGCGCTCATAGGGCATCATCTTTGTCTCCGTGCACCCCGCTGATGCGAACGCGGAAAGATCGTCGGGGTCCGCGCTTCCATCTCCGACGAACCACACCATTCCCTTGCCCGACAGTTCCTCCGGGGTAACCGGGGCGTTCGTTCCCCACAGCGTCCCTGATGTTGCGGGGCTTTCGGCAAGGGAAAGGTCCTGCACACCGGTGAAATCGTCCGGGTAGGCAAGGGCCACGTCACGAAGGAAGGGGTGTTCAAAGACCATGCCTGCCGGTGGTTGGGCTTCGGCCGCAATGAGGTCCCCGATCTTTCGCTCCGTGTCCGGGGGATCATTGACCAGGCTCTTAATAGTGAGTTGCGGAACAAGGCTCACAACGACGACGGCGGTCATGGCACCGTAGCGGAGCCACGACCGCTTCGCTGGAATACTGACAATTCCCAGGCCCACCAGCAGCGCGAAGGCGGGCGCCGTGAAGGTGAGGTAGCGGGCTACGTAGACGGGTTGGGCGACGATGCTCACCAACAGGAGCCCTGCAATCGGAACAACAACTCCTGCGAGGCACAGGACTACAAGCGGGCGCCGAGACGGCGTCCGGCGTGATGCCCACAGTCCCCAGAGAAACAAGCCAGCCTCCAGGACGCCGAGGAGCGCCACGAACGCCAAAATCCAGTTCGGCGGAAGATTCCCGGTAGGGCGGTCATCACCGTAGAAATACTGCTTGACTGCCGCAGTGCTGATGGTCTGTGCCAGGGAGCGGTCCTCGATCCAGCCAACCTGGGCTTTCTGGCCCAACGCAACGAGAAGGAAAGGCAGTGCAACGGCACCAGCGGCAGTGCAGGCCGCCAACGCCGCGAGCGGCCGCCAACGAAGAACCATGGCAGCTGCGGCGTGCGCGGCCACGGCCAGGACGAAGAACATGAACATCCAGACGCCGAGCAACGCGCAGAAGCCGTAGAGAACCCAGTCGAGAACACGGTTGGACTTCCACGCGCGGAGCAGCAAATTGGTCAGGACGACGGCAAGGAGCGCTGTAAAGGCGGCTTGCCGTGCCTCGGTGCCTGCCCACACCATCCTTGGAAGGACGGCCAGCACCAGCCCGGCAACGAGCCCGAGCGCATCCGATCCCAGCTTTCGCCCCAGGACGACGGTCCCGGCGCAGGCCAGTCCGACTGCCAGCGCCGACGGCGCCCGCATGGCCAACTCGGAAAATCCGAAGACCGAAGTCCACGCGTGCATCAGGAAGTAGTACAGTCCGTGGACTGCATCGACAGACTGCAGGAGTACTACGAGTTCCGCAGGGCTGCGTCCGGCGGCGGAGATGGTCGCGATCTCGTCGTCCCAAAACGAGGGAATCCAGGAGCCGACAAAGGCGACGCAGAACGCCAACAGCCCAACACCCGCCGGAGCCGTCCAGCGGTTGCCGTGTGCAGGCACCCGACGCTTGCTCCGCGGGGCGGACTTCTGCCGTAGGAGCCGGTCCGGAACCTCCGGCAATTGATTCAGCACGACAATCCCCCTGAGGTACGTGTCTTTCGAAAGCAGCCTCACCCGAGACCTGCTCCCCTGCGAGCGTATCGCGGGTGGCCGCAGAAGATTGGTCCAACAGGCGCACTCGACCCTATATCTGGTGGCCGAGCCCACGGCTGGCCGGGCACCGCCCGGGTAAGCTCACAATTATGCAGGAGACGAAACCACCGGCGCACCCACGGCGTGCCCGCTTGGTTGTTCCGAGCCGCAGTGACCTGCTGCTGAAGAACTTCACGGAACTGATAGGCGGGCCGATGGGTGCCCGGTCGGCGCCCGGCCTCGTCTCGCCCGGCGTTTTTACCGTGGAACGCGTGCTCATCATCCTGACCGTTTTGGCGGCACTGGCCGGCATCGCAATCAAGGGTTACTGCCGGGCCAATGGCTGGGAAACACCCAGCCAGTTCTATTCCACGTGCTACTCCGACTTTCCGGAATTCTTCCGCAACCGCGGCCTGGGCGACGGCACCTTCCCGTTGCTCAGCCCGGGAAGCCTGTTTGAAGACCCCGTCCTGATGGGACTGATCGCCGGGGCAGCCGCCTGGCTGGTTCCAGGCGAGGGGGTCACTGATGCCCGGGTCCTCGGCTATTTCGACGTTAATGCGACGTTGGTCGCAGCCGTGTGGATTGTCACGGTGCTGGCCACGGCCCGGATGTCGCAGCGGCGCCCCTGGGACGCGGCCATGGTGGCACTGGCCCCCGGCATCGTGCTGGCCGGAACCATTAACTGGGACATGTGGGCTGTTGGCTTGTTGGCGCTGGGCATGTTGTGTTTTTCACGCGAGCGACTGGTGCTGGCAGGTATCCTGATCGGTCTGGCCGCAGCCACCAAGCCATACGCCGCCCTTGTCCTCGGAGCCGTTCTCCTCCTCGCCCTGCGCACCGGACGGATCCGGGCATTCCTGGTCACAGCCGGCGCCGCCGCAGCGGCATGGCTCGCCATCAACGTACCCGTCGCTGCCCTGAACCCGTCCGGCTGGGGCTATTTCCTCGGGTTCACGGAGACGAGGGATGCCGGCTACGGGTCTCTGTGGTTCGCCTACAACCTGGTTGCGCGCCGGCTCCGCTGGCCGGTCCTGGATCCAGCAACGGTCAACTGGCTGGCCCTGAGCGTATTCCTGCTCGCCTGCGCCCTGATTGCCGCAGTGGCGCTCACGGCGGCAAGACGGCCGAGACTGGCGCAGTTGGCGTTCCTGATCGTCGGTGCCTTTGTCCTGACCGGCAAGGTCTACTCACCCCAGTTTGTGCTCTGGCTCATCCCCCTCGTGGCCCTGGCCAGGCCCCGGTGGCGGGATTTCCTCGTCTGGCAGGGCGTTGAAGGCGTGCACTGGGCTGCCGTCTGGATGTATCTGGGCCAAGTGACCAGCAACGGCCCAACGCAGCACAATATTGATATGCCGTACTACGTCCTGGCAGTGGCAGCTCATATGCTCGCAACGGCATATCTGATGCTCCGGGTTGTGTGGGACATCCACGACCCGTCCTATGACCCCATCCGCCGCCACCACCTTGACGACCCGCACGGCGGGCCGTTCGACGGACTGCCCGACTGGTTGAGGTTCAATCCCCGCCACCCCTCACTCGCGGTCCTTCCTTGGCGGGCGAAGCACCATGCCTGACGTCGCCGTCGTCGGCTCCGGACCCAACGGCCTCGCGGCTGCGGTGGTCATGGCCCGTGCGGGCCTGGACGTGCACGTGTACGAGGCCGCGGAGACGATCGGCGGCGGGGCCCGGACGGCGGAGTTGATCGAGCCCGGACATTTCCACGACATCTGCTCAGCCGTGCATCCCATGGCGATTGCCTCGCCCTTCTTCCGCAGCTTCGAACTGGAACGGCGGGTGGAACTGCGCGTGCCGGAGGTCCAGTACGGGACACCGCTCGACGGCGGCAGGGCCGCGGTTGCCGTCCGCTCGCTGGACGAGACGACGGCGGGGCTCGGGGCCGACGGGCCGGCGTACCGGCGGCTGATGGCGCCGTTGCTGCAGCGGCTGGACGGCGTGCTGGACGTGACCACCAATGCTCTGCTGAGAGTCCCCCGGGACCCCGTGGCCGCCGCTTTGCTGGGCCTGGCAACCCTGGAGCAGGGTTCGCGCTGGTGGAACCGGAGGTTCGTTGGGGACCAGGCGCCTGCCCTGTTGACGGGCGTTGCCGCGCATGCCGTGGGACCGTTGCCCTCAGTGGCTCCGGCCGGGGCCGGGCTGATGCTGGCCCTGCTGGCGCACGCCGTGGGCTGGCCGATCCCGGTGGGCGGCTCGGCATCCATCGCTGCTGCCCTGGCCGACGATGTTGTGGCCCACGGCGGGACGATCCACACAGGGCAACGCGTGGACTCCCTGGCTTCGCTGCCGGGGCGCGTGAAGCTTCTGGATGTGGCACCGCCCGGGTTCCTGCGCATGGCTGGCAAGGAGTTGCCCGAACGCTACCGCCGGGCGCTGGCGTCCTACCGCTTTGGGAACGCCGCGTGCAAGGTGGACTTCATTCTTTCGGGCCCGGTGCCGTGGGCGGCGCCGGAACTGGCCCGGGCCGGGACGGTGCACGTGGGGGGCACCCGCGCTGCAATGGCCGAGGCCGAGAACCTGGTGGCAGCCGGCCGGCACCCCCGGGAGCCGTATGTGCTCGTCTCGCAGCCGTCCCTGGTTGACCCCGGCCGGGCACCGGAGGGCCGGCATGTCCTGTGGAGCTACTGCCATGTGCCCGCGGGCTCTTCGGTGGATATGGCCGAGGCCGTGACCGCGAGGATCGAACGGTTCGCCCCGGGCTTCCGGGACGTGGTGCTTGCCGCCAGGACCACGACGGCGGCCGACATGGCCGCGCACAACGAGAACTACGTGGGCGGGGACTTCGGTGCGGGGCTGATGGATGTACGGGGCCTGCTGAGGAGGCCCGTGCTCTCCACGGTTCCGTGGCGCACCCCGCTGCCCGGCGTGTATCTGTGTTCCTCTTCGACGCCGCCAGGCCCCGGGGTGACAGGAATGCCCGGGTACCACGCGGCGAAGTATGCCCTGAAGGACATATTCGGCTTGCGGGTACCCGGGCTGGGCCTGGGCTAGTTTGCTGCCTTAGTTTGCTGCGGTGAAGCGTGCCCGGCGGTGCGCCGGAGTCTCGATCTCGTCCAGCATGGCCACGGCGTAGTCCTGCGTGGAGATGCTCATGCCTGCCGGTGAATCCTTGGCTACGGTGTAGCTGCCG
>DASSIA010000252.1:0-2564 GCA_035692345.1 Arthrobacter sp.
AACGGGCGATCCGGCCACTCCGGTGGAATGGGCCGCGTCCCTCCGCAAGCAGCTGGGGAACTCATCCCTGCTCACCTGGCAGGGTGAAGGACACACTGCCTACGGCCGCTCCAACAGCTGCCTCGAGGACGCTGTTGACGGTTACCTCGTGAACGGCAAGGTTCCCGCCGACAACACGGTCTGCTGACGGTTCGCTTCCGGCCCATTTTGACCCGGGCGGCGGGACTCTATTACAGTTGACTCTTGCATGAACCGCCCGGTTAGCCGGGAGTTCTCATGCGGTGCTTCCTTAGCTCAGTCGGTAGAGCGTTTCACTCGTAATGAAAAGGTCATCAGTTCGATTCTGATAGGAAGCTCGGGATAAACCCCGTATTGTCGTTGATTTCGACGGTAATGCGGGGTTTTTCGCTGGTTAAGCCGCGTTCTGCCCGCGGTTCGCCTCGTTTGGGACAGTCCGGAGGAAACGCACGGGCCTTGCCGCCAGCCTTCCCTCGGCTTGCTCAGCCGGGCCGAGTCCTTAAGCGACCGGCGCGACGCACAAGACAAGAGCGTTGGGCGTGTGAATCGGGCGGATGATAGTCGCATGCAACGGATCATCGGGTGGCTGGCGGCAGCCATCATCATCACTCTCATCTTTGGAAGCGTCTACGTCACGCTCCAGCAAATCGGCCGGCACCTGGCCAATGCGGCGCCCGCAGCGGCCGCGGCTGCGCAGGTTCAGCAGCTGGGTTCCGAGACGCTGACGGGACCGCGGCTGGAACTGACAGCAGACAGTGGAGTCTTCGTCATCGTCTTCGGCGCGGACAACCAACCTGCGTCCACGACAGTGACCCTCCACGGCGAACCTCCCGTCCTCCCCGCCGGGGTGCTTCAGACGGCACGAACGTCGGGATCCGACGTCGTGACTTGGCAGCCGGAGCCCGGTCTGCGGATGGCAGTCGTAGCTCGGCAGGCGGCAGGCAGCGTCATTGTGGCCGGACAGTCGCTGAAGCCCTTCGAGGACAGCAACCGGATGAGCCTGCTCTTCCTGGCCGCGGGATGGCTGGGCAGCATGGTTGTCCTCGCCGCAGCGTACGCTGCAACAGCCTTTACCGGACGCCGCCAGGACGGACTTAGGATGATCATGTGATGCAGGGAGCCGCATGAACAAGAACCGCCTCGAGGCGTTCAGTGATGGAGTGCTGGCCATCATCATCACCATCATGGTGCTGGAACTGCATACGCCCGACGAACCGACCTGGCATGGTTTGGCTGCTGTGCTGCCCACTTTCCTCAGCTACCTGCTCAGCTTCGTATACGTCGGAATTTACTGGAACAACCACCACCACATGATCCACCTGGCCGGCCGTGTCAACGGCGCCATCCTATGGGCCAACCTGCACCTGTTGTTCTGGCTTTCGCTGTTCCCCTTCTCCACCCGATGGATGGATGAATCTTCCTTCATGCCGGTCCCGGTCCTGATCTACGGGCTCAACCTCCTCTGCGCCTCAATCGCCTACTTCATCCTTCAGCAGGCACTGATCCGTCAGCAGGGCCGGGATGGGGCGCTCGCGCAGGCCCTCGGCCGGGACTGGAAGGGCAAGGCGTCGCCACTGATTTACCTTGTCGGCATCGCAGCGGGGATTGTCCAACCGTTGCTCGGAATTGCCGTTTACTCCGTAGTGGCATTGATCTGGCTAGTGCCCGATCGTCGGGTTGAGCACTTCGTCACCCGGGCGCACCAGACCGACGGCATCAGTGACTAGGCTGCGGAACGTTGAGGCGAAAAGTCGAGTACAGCCTACTCGTGCGTGAAGTCGCTCTGCCCGCGTAGCGTCGATGGCACCGTTCTGGGCGGACGTTAGCGGCTTGTCGACTCTCAGGGGCAGATCATGGGTTTGGAGCTACGCGCGTGCCGGACACGTCACCAGGCTGCGGCCGGCGGCGACGGAATGGTTCCAACATTTTCCCGCAGGCGGCCCAGATGACGCCGGACGATGGCAACGCGCTGCGCCTTCTGGATCAAGCCGTGCTGGACCGGCTGCGTGACGAACTGGACCAAGATGCCGGAGTCTGGAAGGTGTTCGTTCACAACTTCATCACGCTCCTGCCCGGCCGGACTGAAAGGCTCCGACTGACCCTCACCACAGGGGACCTGGCCGGCGCGATGGATGCGGTCCTTAGCCTCAAGACGTCCAGCCAGATGGTCGGCGCGGAGCGACTGGCGTCCCTTGCCCTGGACCTGGAGCGGTCCATTCGTCAAGACACCCTCCATACCGAGCCCTCACGGGTCCTGCCTGGGCTGGCAGTGGCGTACCTCGGAGAAATCGTAAAATGTGGCCGGCAGACCGCACGCATACTGCAGAGGTGCCTTGCCTGAATTTCACGACGCCGCCCACGCGCTTCCACTCTTCTCATGCGGCCAGTCCAGGCGCCACGTCCTTCCGGGCCGCACCGGCGCTAATCGGGCCTGCCCACCACCACCTGGGACGGGCTGTGGGTGACGTACCCGGTTGCCCAGGACGTGAGAGCCCGGACCTTTTGCTGGAAGCCGGGGAGCAAGGCCAGATGGACCGCCAACCATG